>CAZJMO010000209.1:0-3961 GCA_964547085.1 uncultured Fibrobacteraceae bacterium
GCCAGAGTCGCATGGCCGTGTCCTGGAGCAGACGGGGGGAGACGGGCGGGCCGTCGCCGTTGGTGTAGACCTTGTGGCCTCCGACCCAGACCGAGCCGATGTCCCACGGGTGGAAATCGTAGAGCAGGTGGTTGAGCCAGGTGCCGGTCGTCAGCGGGGTCTTCTGGAAGTTGTCCAGCACGATGAAATCCGCCGGTGCGCCGGGCCGCAGGCTGCCGAAGGCCTCGCCGAAATGCCGGCGCGCCAGGCGGTAGCCGCCGAACCAGAGTTCTGCCGTGGCGTCGATTTTTTAGTAAATTCTGCCAAAAGTAAACGTCTACTATTAAAACGTTGAATCGAGATCCGGCGGCGACGATTCGCGACCACGGAAGTAGGTGGTCCGCAACTCGCCCCACATGTTCTCGTCGAGGGCGTTGGTCCCCAGGGCCGCGCATTTTCCCCAGCCGCGCAGGCCGGCGCGGCCGATGCCGCTGACCATGTTGGAGCGGCCGCAGTGGATGAGCCAGGCACCGACGGTATCGAGTTTGGCCAGTTCGCCCTCGGTCAGGTCGACGCCGTGGGCGAGGACGGAACCGGGGCGGATCATGCCGGCCTCCAGCAGGCGCGGCACCGGATCCTTCCAGCCTCGCTTGCGGCTGATCTCGCGGTCTTCGGGGCTTTCACCGACGTGCAGGTGCGTGGTCGCGGCGTAGCGGTCGGCCAGCGACGCGAGCCGCTCGAGCGTGCGATCCTCCAGCGTGAACGCCGCGTGTGCGCCGACCATGGTGCGGAACTGCGTGACATGGCCGTCGGGAGTGTCCTGGCGGCGGGCCAGGTAACGCTCGGTCTCCTCGATGGCGGTGTCGCGCACGCCCTTGCCGGCGCGGTCGGTCACTTCGTAGCAGATGTTGGCGCGCAGCCCGACCTCGCCGATCGCGCGCTCGACCTCGTCGAGCGAACCGCGCACGTAGCTGAGGCTGGAGTGGTTGTCGAAGATCAGGGTCGTGCCGCTGCGGACGGCGTCCCAGGCGCCGGCGACGGCGCTCAGGTAGACCGCGTCGCGGTCCAGCGACTTGTCCAGGTTCCACCAGACCTCGCTGAGATTCTCCTTGAAGCCGTTGGGCGGGTGCGGGGGCGTGGGGGCGCCCGCGGTCAGCGACATGTAGAGGTGCATGTGGCCGTTGATGTTGCCGGGCAACACGGTGGCGCCGTTCAGCTCGACCACCTCTTCGCCTTCGCGGGGCTCCAGAGCCGGACCGCGTTCGCTGATCCGGCCGTCGCCCACGCGCAGATCGACGTCGTCGACGAGAGGTTCGGGCCCGCTGTCCAGTTCGGCGGGGAAATAGTCGAGGACGCGGCCCCCCTTGATCAGCAGTTTGTCGTTCAAATCGACTCCTTCAAGAGGTTAACCGGATACCGTCCGTCATGATACCGAGTATAAGAAATCCTTGGAAATTCGCCGCCGCCGGGGCTAAATCCAGACCAACCGGGAGGCTCTGCATGACGATGATCGCACTGGACGGCTTGACGCGCCGTTTCGACGACCTGGTGGCCGTCGATCACCTCGACCTCGCGTTGCCGGCCGGCCGGCTCGTCGGCCTGCTGGGCGCCAACGGCGCGGGCAAGACCACGACGCTGAACATGTTGACCACGCTCCTCGAACCCACCGAGGGCACGGCGCAGATCAGCGGCCACGACATCCGTGACGACATCATGGGCGTGCGCCGCGCCATCGGCTACGTCCCCGAGCACGGTGCGGTCTACGAGGGGCTCACCGCCCGCGAGTATCTCGAACTGGCCACCCTGCTGCACGACCTCGACCCCGAGGTCGGCCTGGCCCGCGCCGAACGCATCCTGGCGCACTTCGATCTCACCGACGTGCTCGACGACCGTCTTGCCGGATTCTCCAAGGGCATGCGCCGCAAGGTTCTGGTGACCGCGGCGCTGCTGCACGATCCGCCGGTGCTGATCCTCGACGAGCCCATGGACGGCCTGGACGTCGCCAGCCAGCGCCGCCTCGCCGACCTGCTGGTGCAACTGGCGGCCGGCGGCAAGACGGTGCTCTACTCAAGCCACGTCCTGCAGCAGGTGGAGGAGATCTGCCAGTACCTGGTCCTGATCCACGAGGGACGTCTGCTCTGGCAGGGCGCTGTGGCCGACCTGCGCCGTGAACACGCGGATGCGCCGCTGACCGACATCTTCCTGCGCATGACCCACCAGGACGGCGCGGCGCCGGTCGCCTGGGCCGACCTTCTCGGGGACGGCGCGTGACCGCCCGGGTGATCGGGCTGGCGCGCGGGTTGCACCGCGAGGCGCGCGGACAGCTGCGGCTGGCGCACGACCAGGGGCGGGGCGGTCGCCTGGGCCCGGATGCGGCGCGCCGTATCCTCCTGATCATGCTCGGGTTGATGTCGATCGGCGTGGCCGCATTCGTGGTCCCGATGGCCGGGAAGCCCTGGCTCGCGGCGTCGCTGCTGGTGGTTTGCCAGGGTGGTGCGGTGATGATGTCCGCGGGGCGGGACGCCGTGCCGTTGATCCTGGGCCAGGAGGATCACCGGGTGCTGGGGTGGTGGCCCGTGAGCGAACGCGAATTGCTGCTGGCGCGCGGCGCGCTGCTGCTGCTGACTGTCCTCGAATCGGCGGCGGCGATGGTGGCGATTCCGCTGATCGCGCTGATGGTCGCCGGCCGGCCGCCCGTCCTGGCAGGTCTTGGCGCGCTGGTGGGCGTGGCGCTGCACGGGGTCGTGCTGACGGCGCTCTTGACGGTCGGCATCCAGGGGCTGGCGCGGCTGCTCGGACGGGCGCGGGCGCGGCGGCTGGTCGAGGTCGTCGGCACGCTGCTGATCGTGGTGGTGATCAACGTCGTGGTGCGCACGTTCGGGCGGCTGCTGCCCGGCCTGGATCTGGAGAACGGGTGGATCCTGGTTCTGGCGCCGCCGGGCTGGTTCGGTGCCTGGGCGGCGCTCTGGAGCCCGGGGTGGCCGGTGGCGACTGCGGCCTTGCTGGGCGTGGCCTCCGCGGTGGTCCTGCCCGTGCTGGGAGCGCGGGCCCTGGCGTCGAGCGGGCGCGGGGATCGCGAGCCCGTGGTGGTCCGGCGCCGCCGCGGCCCGGACTGGACGCGGCCGTTCGAGTGGTGGTTGGCGCCCTGGCTCACCGGCCGCGACGGTCGGGCGCTGCAGTTGCTGGTGCGGGCGCACCTGCGTGAGGACTGGCGGTTCACCAGCGCGCTGGTGTTCTTCCCGGTCCTGATGCTCGTCTACGTCGTGATGGTCGGCGGTCGTTTCTCCGGGGGGATGCCCGGCATGATGGCGGTGCCGATGCTCGTCGGTCGGCTCGGGCTCTGGATGGCGGTGCTGGGGATCAGTCTGGGCAGCGCGTTCAGCATGAGCGCCGAATCCGACGCGGCGTGGGTGGTCGGCTGCGGGGTGGGGGACGGGTGGCGACTGCTGGCGTTGCAACGCCGGATGGCCCGGATGCTGCTGCCGGTGCCGCTGCTGTTCGCGATCGGGGTGGTGCTCCTGGTGACCGGGATGGTGCCTGCGGGTGACCTGCCGGCGGTTCTGGCGGTCCCCTGGCTGGTCTTCGAGACCATGCTCTCCTTGATGCAATGGGCCGTCCCTGCCGCACCGTTCAGCCTTGCTTGGCGGCGCGACGGCGGGCGCTCGAACCGGCCGCTGTTCTGGCTGATGATCCTGGTGTGGCCGGTGTTCATGGTGTGGAACGAGATGGTGATCGAGGGGCAGGAGCACGGCGTGCTGATCACGCTGGCGGCGCTGGCGGTGCTGCTGGCCGGGCTGCGGGCGCTGACCCGGCGGTGGGTGCGGCGACAGGGCCTGATCGGACTCGCGCCGCGGCGTTCCTAGACGGACCGCGGCCCCCGGTGCCGTGACAGAGGGGGCCGCGACGGTCGTCCTACTCGGGCAGCAGTTCGTCCCGCGCCTTGAAGATGTTGTCGACGTTGTAGTCGCCGCTCACGCCGCTC
>CAZJMO010000209.1:3971-6455 GCA_964547085.1 uncultured Fibrobacteraceae bacterium
GTGGGATCGTCCGCCACGCGCGCGTAGTAGCCGCCGGGCGCGGAGCCCGCGGCCGCCCGCTTGTCGCCGAACTCCAGAACCGTCTCGGACCCGTCCACGAGCGTGATCACCACACGCCGTGCGGGGTCGGCCAGACCGTAGGCGGCGAGCCCCGCCGCGGGATCGGCCACGTCCTGGGCACGAATGCTGCAGACGGCGCCGAGCACCCCGTCGGCCTTGGTCTTCATCGCCGGTCTGTCGCCGTCGAGCCGCCATTCCCACTGGCTGCGGTCGGGGTACGCCTCGGTGTGGACGGTGTCCGACTCCGCGGGCTCGACCATCTCGTAACGCTTGGTCAACGTCAGCGGCGCGTCGCCCTTCAGCGCGACGGCCTCGACGTCGGCGCGCTCGAGACGCGACGCCTGCAACTCGATGAAGTGCCGGCTCTGCGGCCGCTCGGGACCGCTCCACAGACCCAGGTCGCCGAGCACGGCGGTGCCGGTGAGGTAGACCTCGTCCGCGCCGGGGCGCCGGACGAAGTTGCCCTGGCCGCGGGACGGTTTGTTGCCGACCTGGATCGCGAAGACCTCGCCGCCGGTCTCGTCGAGACCGGTGATGGTGATCGTGGTCGAGTCGGTGAAGCCGTAGTCGGCGACGACGTCGGCGTGGTCGGATCGGAACTCGCCGCGCAGGTTGCTGAGACTGCGCAGCAGGGCGTCGATCCGCTGGTCGCTGGCCTGGGCGTTCCAGGCCGAGGCGACGCGCCAGCGGTCCGGTCCGGCGACGAGCACGAGAGCCTCCGGATCCTGCCCGTAGCCGACGGTGACCCGCGCCAGGTCGGCGCGCACGAACTCGCCGGGCAGCAGGGTCTCGCTGCTGGCGCGACTCGTGGTGCGGTCATGCCTCGTATGCTGCGCGATCGAGATCACGATCAGTGCGACCAGGATCCCGGCCAGGATCATCAGGTTCTTCCGGTTGAGCATCGCGACCTCCTTTCTAGGCTTTGCCGCGCAGATTGCGGCGGTACCGTGCGGCGTCGCCCCGGCGCTTGGCCGTGCGCACGATGCCGACGATGATGAAGACGACGGGCATCAACGCGACCACGAACACCTGCCACACCAGCTTCTCGCCGGTCTGGACCGGGCGGATGGTGCGCTGCGTGAGCTGCTTGCTCCGGATCGTCAGCAGATCCTCGCTGCCGGCCAGATAGTCCACGGCGTTGAGCAGCAGGAGTGCGTTCTGGGCGCCCTGCAGCACCATGTCGTCGAACATCTTGGCGCAGCCGAAGACGAGCAACTGCGAGGCCGCCGGGTTCAGCGGCGTCGCGGCGGTCGGTCCCATCGACGGGGCCGCCGGATCCTCGTTCGCGGCGGTCGGCCAGGCCGGCGGACCGGACTGGCTGTAGGCGTCCGGGAAGACACCCTCCAGGAGCACGGCCAACGACTGCGGGCCGGCCGATTCCTTGCCGGCGGGGTCGAGCTGGGTCGCCGACAGCAGGCCGCCGCCGAAGTCCGCGCGCCAGCAGCGGCTGCTCGAGGACACGAGGGTCTCGGCCGTCAGGCCGTGCTGCGAGAGCGCCGCTTTGTCGACATCGACCGGCGTTCCCCACAGGTAGAGCAGTTGGCCGATGTGGTTGGTGATCGGCTGGTCCTGATCGACCTGGTCCTGCGTGATGCGGATCTGCACCGGGGTGTCCACGGGCTCCCGCACCTGCATGCGCAGGCCGCCGAGGTTGACCTCGCGAGGCAGTTCGAGCATCTGGCTGTTCTGGTCCAGGAAGTGATCCTTGACCACGACGAGCCCGAGCGATTCCAGCATGGTCTCCAGCCCGCTGTCGGACGCGTTGCCGGTGATCGTCCAACCGCCCTGCTGACCGGCCTGGTACGAGTACTCGTGCGACTGCACGGCCATCAGCACGGGCAGGCCGTTGCTCAGCGCGCGGTTGATCTCCCAGGCCTGGCGCGGTTGGAGGCTCTTGGGGCCGAGGACCACCAGGACGTCGGCGTCGTCCGGGATGGGGCCGGCCTCGGTGAGCTGGATGTCGGCCACCTGGTAGTGCTCCTGTTCGAGAAGCGTCTTGACCATGGAGAACTGGTCCTGCGGCTCAGGCGGTTGCATGCCCTGCTGGAGGTACATCGCCGCCATCTGCGGATCGACCCCGCGCTTGGGCGCGTAGAGGGCCACCTTGGGATCCCGCTCGCGCGTGAGCCGGTGGACCGGACTGATGACCAGCGTCTCGAGGTTGGTCAGGGTCTGCGGCAGGATCCGCGGCACGACCTCCTCGGGATGGTCCTTGTAGGCGATCGTCAGGGCGCTCCAGATCAGCTTGACGCCGATCTCGTCCTTATCGACCGACTGGACCTGGAACGGCTGGATGCCCTTCTGCGCCAGGTCCTGCTGCATCTCCTCGTCGTCCTGCGGGTTGTGGACCGAGTATTGCAGCCGGCCGCCGGAGCCGCGCTCGTAGTTGCGCAGCTGTTCGTTGATGTCGCGCTCGAGGTTCTT
>CAZJMO010000210.1:0-360 GCA_964547085.1 uncultured Fibrobacteraceae bacterium
TTCCGGACCTCGTCCAGGTCGATCGTGGTGTCCTCCACCACGTCGTGCAGGAGGGCGGCGACCAGCGTGTCGTCGTCCAGGCGCAGGTCGGCGAGGATCTCGGCGACCGTCAGGGTGTGCGTGATGTACGGTTTCCCGCTGCGCCGGATCTGACCTTCGTGCGCCGCGGCGCCGAAATCGAAGGCCGCCCGCAGTCGTTCTCCGTCGGAGCCGGGATTGTATCCCGACACCCGTTGGATCATGGCCTCCAGGCGTTCCCGGAGGTCGTCGTGGGCGTCCGCTTTCATGGCTCGGCGACAGGGCGCAGATCCACCAGCAGTTGCTGATCCGGATCGTAGGTGCCCCCACGGGGACGGAAGT
>CAZJMO010000210.1:370-6363 GCA_964547085.1 uncultured Fibrobacteraceae bacterium
GAGCGGATCGGCGCCCGCCTTGCTCAGCCGCGCGGACTCGCGCCGCCAGGCCTCGCCGGCGCCGAACGCCACGAACTCACGGCTGAGCGCCGGCGTGCCGTTGCGCACCTGGCCGATCGACTTGAAGGCGAAGCGCAGGTGGGCGCCGCCGCCCATGACCAGCGGGTTCTGCCGCAGCCTCATCCCGGAACAGCGGAACACCGGCTTCGGGTTGCCCGAGCCGAACGGTTCCATCTTGTCGAGTTCACAGACCAGCCGGGCCACGTCCTGCGCGGACATCTCGGCCAAGGGCAGGTCGAGGTCGTAGGCCACCGGCACCGGACCGTGCTGGGGCTTGCGACGCAACGCGTTCAGGAACGCCTCCCGGAAACCCTCGATATCACGTCGGCGCAGCGTGAGACCGGCGGCCTGGCTGTGTCCGCCGTAACGGAGCAGGAAACCGGCACAATGATCGAGCACGCCCTTGACATCGACGTCGGCCACGCTGCGCGCCGAGCCGCGGGCCTCGTCACCTTCCTCGGCGATGAGGATGGTCGGCAGCTGGTACAGTTCCACCAGCCGCGCCGCACCGATGCCGATGACGCCCTTGTGCCATGTGTGCGAGTGGAGAACCAGGCCCGGGTCGCCGCGTTCGACGTACGGACGCGCCATCTCCACGGCCTCTTCCTTGAGCGCGACATCGGCCTGCTTGCGCCTCGTGTTGGTGCGGTCGGCTTCCTGCGCCAGACGCTCGGCCTGCACGGGATCATCGGTGAGCAGCAGCTCCAGCGCGGCCATCACCCGTCCGATGCGGCCACAGGCGTTCAGCCGCGGCGCCACCTGGTAGGCGAGATCCGAGGCGGTCACGGGAAATCCGCGGTCCAGGCCGCTGATCCGCAACAGCGCGACCAGGCCGGGACGGATCTGGTCGCGATCCGCCAGCCGCGCCAGTCCCTTGCGCACCAGCACGCGGTTTTCGCCCGTGAGGCTCATCTGGTCGGCGATCAAGCCGAGCGCCACCAGGTCGGTCAAACTCTCGAGAAAACCGTCGGGCAGGCTGTCGGGGCGCTCCTGTCCGAGCGCCTGGGCGAACTTGAAGGCGACGGCCACGCCGCAGAGGTCGGGATTGGGATAGCGCGCGTCGGGGCGGCGCGGATTGACCAGCGCGACCGCGCACGGGCGTTCCTCGAAGATGTGGTGGTCCAGGACGATGACATCGATGCCCAGCTCGCGCGCCAGCTCCAGCTCGTCGATGGCCGCCGCGCCCGTGTCCACGGTGATCAGCAGCGTGACGCCCTCGGCCGCCCACTGGCGAACCATGCGGGCCGCCACGCCGTAGCCGTCCTGGGTCCGGTCCGGAATGAAGGGCGGCGTGGTGCGGACCTTGTGGCCGTCCACCGACAGCGTCGACAGGAGCAGGTCCAGGACCGCGCAACCGGTGATGCCGTCGACATCGAAGTCGCCGTGCACAGCCAGTTTCTCCTCGGCCCGCACGGCCCGCAGCATGCGCGCCACGGCCTTGTCCATCTCCACCAGGAGAAACGGGTCGGACAGATGTTCGAGCGAAGGGTAGAAGAAGCTCTCGAGATCGCGTCGACTGATCAGACCTCGAGCGGCGAGCAACGTCAGCAACCGCTCCGAAACCGGCTCCATGAGCGGCACTTCGCGTCGCAAACGGTCGATCGTCTCCGTGAGTGGAAAGCCGCCTGATTGCCACGGCCGATTCGTCAGCCAGCCCGACGGACCCTCGACCGGCGAACCACAGGTTCCGCCCGCCGGTTCGTCGTGGCCGTCATCCTCGGAATCGGGCGTGAGCGGCATTTCATACTGCACGCGATGCTCCCCTGCACATTGATGGAACGACACACGGCGATGGTGCCGGGTGTCCGGCGAGGGAAGCCGGTCGTAATCCGGGTTTTGTTACCGCCCGGCCGAAGCCGAACGATGACGACCATGTATCTGGGACCGCCGTTACCGACAGCCTCGTGCGACCGACCCGGGAGTCAAGCGAGGCGGGCTACCTCATCCTCCCCTATTTGGTCTTGCTCCGGGGGGGTTTACCCTGCCACTCCTGTCACCAGGAGTGCGGTGAGCTCTTACCTCACCGTTTCACCCTTACCGCGCCTCACCGGTCGAAACCGGACAAGACGAGGCGGTTTGTTTTCTGTGGCACTTTCCTAGGATCGCTCCTCCTGGGTGTTACCCAGGCGCCCTGCCCTGTGGAGCCCGGAATTTCCTCGAATCCCGTCCGCGAACGAACGAAACCCGCGGCCGTCTCTCCGACTTCCCTCGCCGTGTATGATAGAACGGCCGTAGGCGCTTGTCACACATAAATGTGGACGCCGCGAGGCCGGTCGACTACCGGAGGGGGGCCAGGGCCAGGTTGGCCAGGTGATCCGCGTGGGCATTCTTCGCCCGCGGCACGTGGTTGACCCGGAATTCGCGCAGTTGCTTGGCCAGGTAGACGACCTGCTGGTAGAACGGCAACAGATCCTGGCTCTTGACCCGGTAAGTGCCCACCAGCTGGCGCGCCACCAGCTCGCTGTCCACGAAGAGGTGGACCCGGCCCACGCCCCACCGGGCGCAATGCTCGAGCGCGGCCAGGACGGCCCGATACTCCGCCTGGTTGTTGGTCGCCCGACCGATCGCCTCGCTGTGACTGCAGAGATCGGGTCCGCCCTTCTGGCGGAAGAGCACGCCGATGCCCGCCGGCCCGGGATTGCCGCGGCTGGCGCCGTCGGAAAAGATCTCCAGCACGGCGCTGCCGTCCTCCGGCAACGGACACTCCGACAGGCTCGCGGCGGCCGGAAGTTCCGGAAACGCACCGCTGTCGGCGGTCACCGACGGCGTTTTCTTGCGGGAAACAAGCGCCGGCGAACCCTGCAGGTCGGCCGTCTTCAGTTCGCAGCGCCAATGGGACAGGCGCTTGCGCAGTTCCCGCACCGAGAGGCCGCACTCGCGCGCGAACGGGCGCAGATCGTGGCTGCGCTCCAGCGTGCGGAGCAGTTCGGCGAGGGTCTCGGGGCTATTGCTGTCGGTCATGGATCCTATTCTCCCCAGCCGCGTGTCTTGCGGCTGCTGCGGGCCACGACATAGCGTCCGCAACCCTGGCAGATGATCAAGGCCTTCTCGCGGTCGACATCGACCGCTTCCTGGGCCGGCAGGCTCTGTCCGCATCCGCCGCACGACCCGGCGAGCAGGTCGGCCACCGGGTCGGGAAACCGCCGGGCGATGCGGCGCAGGCTTCCCGCGACACGGGCCGGCAACTGCTTCACCAGATGCGCCAGTTCGCCTTCGATTTCGGGAACCGCGAGGTCCGCGCGCGCAGCACGGTCGGCGGCATCCTGTTTCTGGCGCGCGATCTTGTCGCGCTCGGTCGCGGCGTCCTCGCGTTCGCCGGCCAGCACTGCGGCGGCGGTGTCGCCCTGCTGCCAGCGGTCCAGGAGCTGCTGTTCGAGGGCGTCACGGCGCTTGCGCAACGAGGCGATCTCGTCCGCGAGCGCCAGCACGGTACCGGCATCGACGGGCTGACGCGAGCTGCGGTCGCGCAGCTTGTCCTCGACGGACTGGAGATCGTCCTCGAGCAGGCGGACCTCCGAGTTCCGGCTGCGCCCGACCTTTTCGGCCGCGGCGAGGTCGGACTTGTATTCGGCGTCGAGAGCGGTGAGATGGTGATCGCGGCGAACGCCCTCGTCCTGCTGGCGACGCGCAGTGGCGAGTTGCCGGTAGAGATCGGCAGCGTCGCGCAACCGGGCCAGCGTCATTTCGAGTTCGAAATCCATGGCACCTCCACAAAAGAAGAAAGGGTGCCAGCGGCACCCCGTCTCCCTCACTCGTCGGTCTGCTACCCGTCGGCGGCTGCGACCCCGCCTTCCGGGTCCCGGACAAGCTGGAGGATCGATGGTGGGCGATACTGGACTTGAACCAGTGACCTCTCGCGTGTGAGGCGAGCGCTCTAGCCAGCTGAGCTAATCGCCCATTCGAACCCTTTTCCCAGCAATCCTGGAAGACCTGGTGGGCCCACCAGGACTTGAACCTGGGACCAGCCGGTTATGAGCCGGCCGCTCTAACCACTGAGCTATGGGCCCAAATCCGGGAGGCGGAAGATAACCCCTTTGGAAGGTCGGGTCAACCCTCGGGCGGGAATTTGTGTTAGCAATCAGACTATGTCCTCGCTAACTGCCAAGTGAAAATGTCCCCTTCATGGAGGTGTGTCACATGAAGGGGCTTATCGTCTTGAGCCAGAAGGAAGTCCATCGGTCTCATGTCCTGCAGCAGGTCGAACAGCGGGCGGTGAGCTTGAGGGAAGCCGCCGAGATCATGCAAGTGAGTTATCGCCAGGTCCGGCGCCTGTACAAGCGGTGGCGAGAATGCGGCCTCGAGGGGCTTGCCCATCGCAATCGAGGGAGACCTGTCGGGCACGCTCTCTCGGCCGGGGACGCCGCGATTGTCGTCGCCCTGCATGAGCACGTGTACGCCAACTGCAACGACACGCATTTCACCGAGCTGTTGGCCGAGCGGGAAGGCATCGTCATCAGCCGTGAGAAGGTGCGCCAGATCCTGCGCGCGGCCGGAAAACCTCCCAAACGGAAGCGCCGGACGAAGAAGCACCATGCCAGACGTCCCAGGAAGTCCCAAGCCGGCGTGATGATACAGTGGGACGGTAGCCCTCATCACTGGTTTGGACCGGCCCGGCTCCCGTGCTGCCTGATGGCCGCTATTGACGATGCTGACAGCAAGCTCCTGGCTGCCCTGTTTACTCCCACCGAGACATCTGTGGCGTATCTCCGCCTGCTCGACATGGTGCTGCAGCGTCACGGCATCCCTCTGTCGGCCTATCAGGACCGCCACCGGGCGCTGACCCGGGCCGACGATTACTGGTCGGTCGAGGAGCAACTGCGAGGCTCCCAGTACCCGACCCACGTCGGCAGGGTCCTCGAAGAACTGGGGATCACGGCCATCTCGGCTCGCAGCCCGCAAGCAAAGGGACGCGTCGAGAGGACCTTTGGTGTCCAGCAGGATCGGCTGATCGCCGAGATGGAACTGGATGGGATCACCGACATCGATCAGGCCAATCCGTGGCTGGAAACCGTCTACATCGACCGCCACAACGAGCGATTCAGCATTGCGGCCGATCAGCCGGGCAGCGCTTTCCGGTCGATCTCGAAACAACAGCGGTACGAGACGATCGCATTTGCCTACGAGGCGACCGTCAGCAACGACAACTGCGTCCGCCTGGGCGGCCAGACGATCGACATCCCGCCGCGCCAGGGCCGCCGGAGCTACGCCAAGGCCAAAGTCCTGGTCAAGCAACACCTCGACGGTCGCTGGACGGTGAACTACCACGGCCAGGTCATCGCCGCGCACGAAGCGACACCATTGACCGAGCCCGTCCGGTCATGGAAGCGACGGAAAGCGGGCGATCTCAACAGAGGCCGCTCCATGATGCAGGTCTACATCAGCTCGAAACCGGCGCACTCACCGTGAGGGAGGACATTTTCTCGTGGCAGTTACGAGGACAGATTGACTTTGCTTAAACACCCTCGGGCGGGAATTTCTACCGCCGTTTTCTACATCATCTCCCCATATCCCTTGAGCTTCCGCGACCGGCTCGGGTGCCGCAACTTCCGCAGCGCCTTGGCCTCGATCTGCCGCACGCGCTCACGCGTGACCTTGAAGATGGTGCCGACCTCTTCCAGGGTCCGCGGCGTGCCGTCGCCCAGCCCGAAGCGCAGCCGGATGACCTTTTCCTCGCGTCGCGTGAGCGTGCTGAGGACCTTGGTCATCTGGACCTTGAGCATGCTCTGGACCGCTTCGCGCGCGGGCGAAGGGGCGTTGTCGTCGGGGATGAAGTCGCTGAGGCTCGAGTCCTCATCCTCGCCCAGCGGACGGTCGATGCTCACGGGCTCCATGCTCGCCTTCATCACCGCCTGCACCTTGTCCATCGGCATCTCGAGGCGCCCGGTCAATATCCTCGCCGCCCAGCCACATGTTGCCGCCCTTGCCCTGTTCAA
>CAZJMO010000211.1:0-6346 GCA_964547085.1 uncultured Fibrobacteraceae bacterium
GATTCCGGCGAGGTCTACGTCGAATCGGTCCCGCCGAAAATCCTGTAGTTCGTCGCGCCCGAGTACCCACTGGAAGCGCGGATGGAAGGCGTCAGCGGGCGTGTTGTCGTCAAGATCCTGGTCGATGCGGATGGGAGCGTGATGGATGCCCTGGTGCTAGAGGGTGTCGATCCGCGGCTCGATGCAGCGGCTCTTGAAGCAGCGCGCAAGACGCGCTGGTCGCCGGGCATGCAGCGTGGGATTCCGGTGAAGGCGTGGATGGGGCTTCCGTACGATTTCACGCTGAAGTGATGGCGACGATTGCGGGATGACGAAGGGCCGGCGTCTGCGCGCCGGCCCTCTGTCGACATGAAGGTTCCCGTCCGGATCCGGCGCTCAGCCCTCCAGCCGCCGATACACGATCCGGTGCGGCCGGTCCGCGTCCTCGCCCAGCCGCTGCCGCTTGTCCTCGAGATAGTCGCTGAAGTTGCCCTCGAACCACCGCACCTCGCTGTTGCCCTCGAAGGCCAGGATGTGCGTGCAGATGCGGTCCAGGAACCAGCGATCATGGCTGACCACCACCAGGCAGCCGCCGAAGTCGAGCAGCGCGTCCTCGAGCGCGCGCAGGGTGTCGACGTCGAGGTCGTTGGTGGGCTCATCCAGGAGGATCAAGTTGGCGCCCGACTTGAGCAGGTTGGCCAGGTGGACACGGTTGCGTTCGCCGCCCGAGAGCGCGCCCACCTTCTTCTGCTGGTCGGACCCCTTGAAGTTGAAGCCCGAGCAGTAGGCGCGGCTGTTGACGATCACGCCGCCCAGGTTCAGCTCCTCGGCGCCCTGCGAGATGTTCTCGTAGACCGACTTCTGGTCGTCGAGTTCGTCGCGGGTCTGGTCGACGTAGGCGAGTTCCACGGTGGCGCCGACCTTCAGGACGCCGCTGTCGGGCTGCTCGTCGCCGATGATCATCTTCATGAGCGTGGTCTTGCCGGCGCCGTTGGGGCCGATCACGCCGACGATGCCGCCGCGGGGCAGGTTGAAGTCCAGGCCGTCGAAGAGCAGCTTGTCGCCGAACGCCTTGCGCAGGTTGCCGGCCTGCACCACGACATCGCCCAGCCGCTGGCCCGCCGGGATGCGAATCTGCGCCGACTTCTGCTGCATGCCGCGCTCCTGCTGCACCAGCTCCTCGTACTTGCCGAGGCGCGCCTTGCTCTTCTTGTGCCGGGCCTTGGCGGGCGTGCGCACCCACTCCAGCTCGCGCTCGAGCGTCTTGATGCGCCGCTGGTCGGCCTTGTCCTGATCCATGAGCTTCTTCTGCTTCTGCTCCAGCCAGCTCGAGTAGTTGCCTTCCCAGGGCACGCCCTTGCCGCGGTCCAGCTCGAGGATCCAGCCGGTGACGTTGTCGAGGAAGTAGCGGTCGTGCGTGACCAGCACGACCGTGCCCGCGTACTCGCGCAGGTGCTTCTCGAGCCAGGCCACCGACTCGGCGTCGAGGTGGTTGGTGGGCTCGTCCAGGAGCAGCAGGTCCGGCTTCTCCAGCAGCAGACGGCAGAGCGCGACGCGGCGCTTCTCGCCGCCCGACAGCGTGGCCACGTCCTGGTCGCCGGGCGGGCAGCGCAGCGCGTCCATGGCGACCTCGAGGTGACGGTCCAGCTCCCAGCCCTCCACCGCGTCGATCCTGTCCTGGAGGTTGCCCATCTCGGTCATGAGGTCGGTCATCTTGTCGGCGTCGATGTCGGGGTCGCACATCGCCTGGGAGATCACGTTGAAGCGGTCGATCATGTCCTGCACGTGCTGGACCGCCTGCATGACGTTGCCCTTGACGTCGAGGTCGGGATCCAGCTCGGGTTCCTGCGACAGGAAGCCGACCTTCACCGAAGGATCGGGAAACGCCTCGCCCTCGAACTCGGAGTCCAGGCCGGCCATGATCCGCAGCAGCGTGCTCTTGCCCGCGCCGTTCAGACCGATGACGCCGATCTTGGCGCCGGGGAAGAAGCTGAGCCAGATGCCGTCCAGGATGACGCGGCTGGGCGGGACGGTCTTGCGGAGTCCCTGCATGGTGAAGATGTACTGCTGGGCCATGAATCGTGTCTCCAAGTTGAGGTGGACGGGCAATCTGGCAGCGAGGGGCCACGGGGTCAAACGCCGATTCCCAGGCAGGATCGAGCCAATAGGTTCGAGGCGCAACCCCAAGACTCCGGCGGGTGGTGGAATTGGCGGACAGGATCACGGCTTGTTTGATCCTGTGATTTCTTTTTTGCCCCAAGCGTGGAGATTTCGTGATACAATGCCATCCGCCATGGACGACCCTGCCGGAGGATATCGATGCCGACCGCGCCGCGCGCCGCGCTGACCCTTGTGTTTGTCTCCGTGTTGATCGGTGGCCTGGCCGATGCCGCCACGGCGCCGGTCAAGCGTACGGTTCCCGGCGATCTCTGCGCGACGGCCGTTACCCTGGCGCGCGGGGAGCATCTCACCGTCGACCTCTGCCAGGCATGGAACGATTACGATCCCGGGGTCTTCGGCTGCACGGCGAGCGCAATGCCCGGCCCCGATGTCGTCGCGAAACTCGACACCCAGGCCGGCGAACGCGTGCATGTGACGATCACGGTGACCGACGGTGTGCCCGACGTTCGTCTCTATCTGGCGACCGACTGCGAGGACATCGAGAACACCTGCATCGCCGCCGTCACCGATGCCGCGTCGGAATTCGAGGTCATGATCGTCACCGGCGGCACGGCCTACCTCGTGATCGACTCGACCAGCGAGTGCGGGACCGTGGAGCTCTTGCGCGAGCAGGTGACCAGTACGGTCGACACGACGTTCAGCGCACTGAAAGCCGTGTACCGCTGACCGCGATGTCGCTCCGGTTCGAGACGGTGATGCCCCAACCGATGTCGTCCTGCTTGGCCTCGCTTCCGATGAAGCGGGTCCACGTGGAAGGGAGCAGCGGCGCCCGTAGATGGGCTAGTCGTTCGCCGGGCTGCTCGCCTTCGGCGCGTCGGCGGAGCGATAGTCGGCCGGCGGCTGGAAGAACGCCGCGGGCACGGTCACCGTCTCGACCGAGAGCAGTCGCGACTGGGTGCTTCCGTCGCGGTTCATCACCCGCAGGAGCCCCGACGACCGCACCGGTACGCCCTCGAGCCGCGACAGTTCCGCCAGCGCCGCCGGTCCGCCGGGCAGCGCCTGCATTGCCGGTCGCGTGGCGCGTTGCAGCAACCCGTAATCCAGCTCGATGTCGCGCGTCAGCCACAGTTCGGTGGTGGAGTGCTGCGGTCCGTAACGCTGCTCGACGATCCAGCGCCGACAGCGATACCCGTCGATCTCGGCTTCCTCGCCCGTGTCGCTCACCCGCGCGGCCACCTTCAGCAGGCTCCGGAGCTGATCGATCGCGGTCGGCGTATCGGTGCTGCTGGTGTCGGCCGCCAGCGCCGCGAGCAACTGCCCGACCTCGTCGGCCGAGCGGCTCGTCCACGTGTGCGTGACGTGGTCCACCTGCGTCAACTGTCCCGCCGCATCGACGAGGAAGGTGCCGCCACCGCTGTCGCGACGGGCCAGATCCGGGCCGAGCCAGAGCGTGGTCGTGTCGACGGTCGCAGCCAGGTCCTGGCCCGGCAGCGACATGGCGTCGGTGCGGGTCTCGCTGACCAGCTTGACGACCGACAGATCGTCCGCGGGCCGGTCGCGGCCGCAGCCCAGCGCCAGGACGAGCGGGAGTGTGATCACAGCGACGAGAGAAAGGTGTCGGGTCATGGCGGCTCCTTGAAGTGGGGTCGCCGGGAGGATAGGGGCGGGGCGGGGGAAAGACAAGGCGGCGGCACCGGGCGGGCCGCCGCCGGGCGTGGTCAGCGCCACATGGATTTGACGTCGGTCCAGGAGATGGTCGCGACGGATTTCTTGAAGTTCATCTCCCGGACCCCGAGGATTTGATATCCGTCATCGGTCGGAACGGCATAGATCAGGACGAGTCCAGCGACGTGGAAATCATATCCGTCACCGGCGATGTTGAATCTGATGTCGACATTGTAGGTGCGGTAATGGCCGTCGGTGTGGGCGCCGAATATCGGATCGTCGACAGAGATCTCGTTCCAGTCGCCCGTTGGCGTCATCGGATTGAAGCTGGACGATTCAACGACCACGTTCTGGTCTCCCTCCCGGTCCTCGTCAGTTCCCGCGACGCCGGTGAAGATCGCCGTGCTGATCGCGATCTCGGTGGCGAGATCCCATGATGTGGTGTCGAGGAGAGTGGCCCACACGAAGTCCGGGTGCAGCAGGCGCGTGTAGCCTTCGATGTCGAGGCTGTCCTGGGACGTCTGGAACGCGGTCGCCAGATCGTCGAGGGTCGACGGCAGGCTGGGCGTGTCGACATCGGGGGTGACGGGGTCGTCGTCGTTACAGGCGCCGAAGGCCAGCAGAAGCGGCAGGAGCAGGAGCGGGGCGAGATGTCGGGTGTATCGGCGCATGGGTTCCCTCCGAGGTCCATGTGGTGATATGGCGTGATCAGGATAAAGGATTGGGGCGGGATGATCAACGATTCCCCGCTTCCCCCTTGTCCCGACAGCCCGAAACTGATTCTATAGGTGGTGCCGACGAAATTGTTGTTGGTACCCGACGCCGGACCAGCGTTTGCGACACGCTGCGCATAATTGATTCAAGAAACTGCTTCAAGTCCGTTGGTTCGCGATTGTGGGCGCGGAAAACGGCAACAACAATATTCTGGGCACAACTGGAGGTACCACCATGCGTCGTTGGATCCTGGTTCTGTTCGCCGCCCTGCTGGCTGTCCCGGCCCTTGCGCAGGACACGCCTTACACCCTCGAAGACTTCATCCAGACCCCGACCCTCGGCTCGGTCTCGGTTTCGCCCGACGGCCGGCAGGTCGCCTGGACCCGCTCCGCCCGCAGCCTCGATGACGACAAGCGCTTCACCGAACTCTGGCTCGGCGACCGCGACGGCAAGAACGCCCGTCGCCTGACCTGGGAGAACGAGCGGGTCAGCGGCGTGGCGTGGCGGCCCGACGGCTCGCTGAGCTTCCGCCGCGCGGTGGACGGCAAGTCGCAGGTGTGGATCAACCCGCTGGACGGCGGCGAGCCAAGACCGGTGACCGACCTCGCCGGCGGCGTGCAGGCCTACTGGTGGAGTCCCGACGGCGCCTGGCTCGCGGTGCTCGCGCCCAAGGCCGAAGAAGAAGAAGAAGAAGTCGAGGAAGGCGACGCCGACCGCGCCGACTGGACCGTCTACGACCGCCTCGAGCAGCCGGACGAGTATCCGCAGCTGTGGATCATCCCGGCCGGCGCCAAGACCACGCCCGACGCCGAACGCGAGGCGCGCCAGCTGAGCGAGCCGCCGTTCAACGTGTACCACGCGGCCTGGTCGCCCGACGGCCGCACGCTCGCGGTCACCTACAACCCGCGCTTCTCGAGCCTCGTGGACGAGGAACAGAGCGTCGCGCTGGTCGATGTCGAGAGCGGTTCGTGGACCGACATCAGCGACCCCGAGCGCCACGCCTCCTACGCGGCCTTCAGCCCCGACGGCAAGAAGCTCGCCTTCTTCACCGACCGCGAGGCCGACTTCCGCGCCTACCTCAACCTTAAGGACCTGGTGCTCTTCGACATCGCCGCCGGCACCACCGAAACGGTCACCACCGATCACCAGTTCGCCCTCGGCGGCACCGGCTCGACGCCGAGTCACGCGCCGATCTGGAGCGCGGACGGCAAGTCGCTGTACCTGGATGCCTCGCGCGGCACGACCTACGACATGTACCGTGTCCGCCTGGGCAAGGGCGAGCTGGAGCCCGTGACCGCGCTGTCGGGCAACCTGAGCGGCTGGTCGCTGGCGGGCGGCACGCTGGCGTACGTCGAGTCGGCGTTGCACCAGCCCGGCACGCTCTACGCGCGACCGATCGCCAAGGACCGTCCGAGCGAGCTGGCCACGGTCAACGACGCGGTGGCGGCGTTCGATCTGCAGCCGGCCATCAAGATGCAGCTGCCCGGCAAGGACGGCATGGTCGTCGAGGGCTTCCTCTTCCTGCCGCCCGGCGCGAGCGAGACCGACAACCTGCCCGGCGTGATCGAGATGCACGGCGGGCCGTTCTACCGCTACGGCAACGCCTGGACCTCGCGCTATCCGTGGCAGGTGCTCAGCCATCAGGGTTTCGCCGTGTTCATCGTCAATCCGCGCGGCGGCACGGCCTACGGCCAGGACTTCCTGCGCGGCGTCTACCGCAACTTCGGCACGGACGACTACCAGGACATCATGGGCGCGGTCGACGCGCTGGTGGAGCGGGGCACGCTGGACGGCGACCGTCTCGGCTTCACGGGCTACAGCTACGGCGGCCTGATGACCAACGTCGTGGTCAGCCGCACCGACCGGT
>CAZJMO010000212.1:0-6342 GCA_964547085.1 uncultured Fibrobacteraceae bacterium
CCAGGGCGGCCTCGTCGGGCGTGGCGTATCGACCGCACATCGGGGGTCAACTCCTGGGGAACCGCGCGGATGAGGCCCCGGGACCGATCGCAGCCCGGTGACGCGCAGCACCCAGATTGAGATTAGCCGATGAGGGCCACCGCCTTCACCTGCACCCACACCCGTTTGCCCGGGACCAGCCCCAGCTGGGCGGTCGAGCGCCGGGTGATGCGGGCGATCACGGGGGAGTCCCCCACCTGGACCCTGACCAGGGTCAGGGCCGGTTGGGTCTCTCCGCGCACCTCCGCCACCTGGCCCGGCAGCAGGTTCTGGATGCTGGTGTGCTCGGGGCGCTCCAGGGCGAGGCTCACGTCCCGGGCGAGGATGCGCACCCGCACCCGCCTTCCGACGGGCAGGCCGGTGTCCTCCACCCAGAGGCCGCCGCCGGGGAAGTCGGCGCGCGCCAGACTCCAGTCGGAGTCACGCTTGCCGATCACCGCCTCCAGCACCACGCCGGCGTCCTCGCCGAGCCGGACCGGCAGGTCGAGCCGCGCCAGGGTCTCCGTGAGGGGTCCGCTCGCCACCGCCCGGCCCCCGTCCATCACCACCACGTGGTCGGCCAGGCGCGCCACTTCGTCCGGGGCGTGGCTCACGTAGAGCACGGGCACCGTGAGCTCCTCGTGCAGGCGCTCCAGGTAGGGCAAGAGCTCCCGCCGCCGGGCGTGGTCCAGGGCCGCGAGCGGCTCGTCCATCAGCAGCAGGCGGGGGCTCACGGCGAGCGCCCGGGCGAGCCCCGCCCGCTGGCGCTCGCCCCCGGAGAGGTGGTCCGGCCGGCGGTCCAGCAGATGGCCGATGCCGAGGAGCTCGATGGCGCGCTCCAGGGAGACCCGCCGCTGCGCCGCGGGCACCCGCTTCAGGCCGAACTCCAGGTTGCGGCGCACGCTCAGGTGCGGGAACAGGCTCGCCTCCTGGAACACATAGCCGAGGGGCCGGCGGTGGGTCGGCACGAAACGCTCCCCGTCCTGCCAGACCTCGCCGGCGACCGTGAGCAGGCCCCCGGGCGCCCGCTCGAGGCCCGCCACGCAGCGCAGGACGGTGGTCTTGCCGGAGCCGGACGGACCGAAGAGGCCCGTCACGCCCCGGCCCGGCAGGGTCAGGTCGACGTCCAGGGTGAAGCCGGGCCAGCCGAGCCGGAAGACGGCCCGGATCGCGTCCGCGCCTAGCGCTGCCATCGGCCCGGCCGGAAGCCGTAGAGAGCGAGCAGGACCACGAAGGAGAACGCCATCAGCATCCCGGCCAGCCAGTGGGCCTCGCCGTATTCCAGTGCCTCCACGTGGTCGTAGATCTGCACCGACACCACGCGGGTGACCCCGGGGATGTTGCCTCCGATCATCAGCACCACCCCGAACTCGCCCACGGTGTGGGCAAAACCCAGGATGGAGGCGGTGATGAAGCCCGGGCGGGCGAGCGGCAGGGCCACGGTGAAGAAGCGGTCGAGCGGCGATGCGCGCAGCGTGGCGGCCACCTCGAGCGGGCGGTCGCCGACCGCCTCGAAGGCGTTCTGGACCGGCTGGACCACGAAGGGCATGGAGTAGACCACCGAGGCCACCACCAACCCGGGGAACGTGAAGGGCAGGGTCCCGAGGCCGAGCCACTGGGTCAGCTGGCCAACCGGACCGTGGGGACCCATCGCCACCAGCAGGTAGAAGCCGAGCACGGTCGGCGGGAGCACGAGCGGCAGGGCCACCACCGCGCCGACCGGCCCCTTCCAGCGGGAACGGGTGCGTGCGAGCCACCACGCGACCGGCGTGCCCACCAGCAGCAGGAGCACGGTGGTGACCGTCGCCAGCCTCAGCGTCAGCCACACCGCCCCCAGGTCCGCGTCACTGAAATCCATCGCGCGATCAGTCCTCAACGGCCAGGATGACGTGCGAGGCCTTGACGAGCGCGCAGGCCGACACGCCGACCGCGAGCCCCAGCTCGCGCACACTCTCGTTGGTGACGATGGCGGTGACCGTCTTGCCGCCGGGGAGCTCGAGCACGACCTCGGAGTTCACCGCCCCCTCCACGCAGCGGCTCACCTTGCCGCAGAGCCGGTTGCGGGCGCTGGTGCGCGGAGCGCCCTCGGCGCTCGTCAGGATCACCCAGGAGGCGCGGAGCTCCTCCAGGAACCGCCCGTACTCCGTCTCCATCGCCCGGAAGGCGTCGACGACCCGCCGGCCCTCCTCGGTCAGCACCGTCCCGCCGCCGTGGTGCCCCCCCGTGGTCCGCACCACCAGGGGGGTGGCGCTCAGGTTGTTGACGGCGTCCACCGCGTCCCAGGCGGCCTTGTAGCTCATGCCCATGGCGCGGGCGGCGGCGGAGATCGAGCCGGTCTCGGCGATGCGCTCCAGGAGCTCGATCCGGCCCCGGCCGAGGTAGGGCCGCTCCCCGACCTCGAGCCACACCCGCCCGGCCACCCGTAGCTCGTCGCGCTGCGCCTGCCCCATACCGGTGCCGCCTCCGTGCCTCCGTTATATAGAGGCCTATATAACCAGAAAACGTTGCCCTGTCATCCCCGGTCGCCCGGGGAGAGGCGTCGGCACGACGGACCGCTTCCACGTTCAGGTCTCGTTCAGCGCCGTATCCCTAGTCTCACTGCGCAGGCGAAGCCAAACGCCTTCGCCAGGACAGAGGAGAGCAGACAATGAACCGCATCCAGTACACGGTCGTCGCCCTCGCCGTTGCGACTCTGGGACTGTCCCACTTCGCGGAGGCCCGGGACCACACACGCGGAGACGCTGGCCCGCAGCGCGGGTTCACGGAAACCCGTGCCCAGCCGCGCGGGCTCGGGGATCGCATGGACCTGCGTCAGCACGACCGGCGTCCGGAGGCCCGCGGGGGCAGTGCCGGTCACCGGATGGACCGCGCGAGCCACCATCGCTACGACGGCGACCGCGGTCACCCCTCGCTCCGGCACAGCGCGAGGAACGACCATCGCGACGGCGGGCACCGCGACTTCCACCCCCGCAGGGACCACAAGCGCGACCCCAGAGGCGGCCGTTTCTCTGGCGGGTGGTGGTAGTCCACGGTCCGCGGGACGGGGCGCAGCCGCCGGAGGGCTGCGCCCTCTCCGGCTACAGGTCGTAGCCGAAGGCCCGGATCACGGCCCGTGCCGCGTCGCCCTGCAGATACTTCAGCAGCGCCCGGGCAGCGGCGCTGTCCGCACCGGGCGCCAGCAGGAGCGCGTCCTGGCGAATGGGCGAGTGCAGGTCGGCGGGAACGACCCAGGCCGACCCCTTGGTGAGCTTGCCCTCCTTCCAGACCTGGGCGAGGGCGACGAGGCCGAGGTCGGCGTTGCCGGTCGCGGCGAACTGGTAGGTCTGGGCGATGTTCTCGCCCTGCACGAACTTCGGCTCGAGGGCGGAGAGCAAGCCCAGCCGCTGGAGCGTCTCGACCGCCGCGGCGCCGTACGGGGCGAGCTTCGGGTTGGCGATGGCGATCTTGTTGAAGCGGTCACTCTCGAGCACCTTGCCGCCCTGGTCCACCAGGTCTTCTTTCGCCGACCAGAGCACGAGCCGGCCGGTGGCGTAGGTGAAGCGGCTGCCCTTGACCCCCAGCCCCTCGGCCTCGAGCTTTGCCGGGGTCTCGTCGTCGGCCGCGAGCAGCACCTGGAACGGCGCGCCGTTCTTGATCTGGGCGTAGAACTTGCCCGTGGCGCCGGTGGAAACCAGTGCCTTGTGCCCCGTCCCCTTCTCGAAGCCGGCGGCGATCTGCTGCATCGGGCCGGCGAAGTTGGCGGCCACCGCCACCTGGACCTCGTCCGCCTGTACGCTCGCAGCCGCGAGACCGAGAACCAGCAGATGCCATGTGCGAAGCGTCTTCATCGGATGCTCTCCCGTGGGTCGATCGTCGCGCCACGCCTGCCCCAGGTTGGGGTGGGCTGCGTTATATAAATCTATATATAACCGAAGACGAGGACCCGCGGCAAGGTCCGAGGTGGCGTGAGTCTCAGAAGCGCGCGAGCAGCGGGTCGGGCACCCCGGCCTCGGCGAAGCCCTTGGCGCGCAGCCGGCAGGAGTCGCAGGCCCCGCAGGGACGCCCGTCGGGACCCGGGTCGTAGCAGCTCGAGGTGAGCCCGTAGTCGACCCCCAGCGCCAGGCCCCGGCGGATGATGTCCGCTTTCGTGAGCGCAAGCAGCGGGGCGTGCACGGTGAGCCGCTGGCGCCCCTCCACCCCCGCCTTCGTCGCCAGGCTCGCCATCGCCTCGAAGGCGGCGACGTACTCCGGGCGGCAGTCCGGGTAGCCCGAGTAGTCCAGCGCGTTGACCCCGATGAAGAGGTCGGAGGCGCCCAGCACCTCGGCCCAGGCCAGCGCGAAGGAGAGGAAGATGGTGTTGCGGGCCGGGACGTAGGTGACCGGGATCCCCTCCCCCATCTCGGCGGGGCTGCGCCCCTTCGGCACCGGCAGGTCGGCGGTCAAGGCCGAGCCGCCGATGGCCCGCAGGTCGATGTCCACCACCACGTGCCCGGCCACCCCCAGCGCCTGCGCCACCCGCCGGGCGGAGTCCAGCTCCACGGCGTGGCGCTGGCCGTAGCGGAAGCTCATGGCGTAGGGGGCGAAGCCCTCGGCCTTCGCCACCGCCAGCGCGGTCGCCGAATCGAGGCCGCCGGAGAGCAGCACGACCGCCCGCGGGAGCCCGCTCATGGGCCCTCCCGTTTCGTCCCGGTCACCTTCTCCTCCGCCCCGCCGGCGTCAGGCGACCCTGCCCGCCCTTCGCCGCGGTTCCCGGCGGGGGCGCAGGTGCTCTCGAGCCATTCTCTCGATGCGGCTCGCCGCCTTCGCGACGAGGTCCAGCGACACGTGCTCGGGCACGGGGCCCTCCCCCAGGTGCCGCGACACGTACTCCGCTCCCGTCCCCTTCAACCCGATTCGGGCCGAGACGATGTACACGGTCGCCTCGGTCTCCACTTCGACCGTCCGATGGTCCAGCTCGCGCCGCCACGGCCACCAGTGGTCGGGGTCACTGCCGAAGTGCCCCAGGTAGACGTGCGCCAGCTCGTGGCAGAGCACTGCGAAACGGCCCGGCTCGTCGAGGCCGTCGTGAATGCGAATCCTCATCTTGTGGCCGCGATCTCCTGCCGCGATGGTGGAGTGCCCGGCGAGCGTGGAGGAGAGGGCCTTGAAGTCGACCTTGATCCTGTCGTGCGTCTCCGCGTTCTCACCCAGGCGCGACAGCCATTGCGGGTGCCATTCGCCCTCGAGCTCCTCGAGCTCCAGGGACTCCTTCGGGAAATGGCGCCCGCTGGTCTCTTCCAGATCGTAGACGAGCAGCACGGGGTGCCGCGGGGCCAGGATGAGCATCGGTCTGGCGTCTTCCCGGGGAGTGCGCCCGAACCGTTCCCGCCAGTCCCGCTCGGTGGCGTAGTAGCGGCACTCGGGGCTCTGGAGGCGCACCAGCATGTTGTTGAACGGCGCGTACTCCTTGAACCGGGCCATGAAAGTCACCGTCTCCTCGAACTCCGCGCGGCCTCGATAGGCGCGGGTCCGCCTCAGGCGGGGGTCGATGGTGGAGACGATTTCCTTCTCGGGCGCACCGCTGCCGGCAAGCGCCTCCTTCAGGTCGGGCGACTGGCCGACCAAGCGGCAGTACTCGCGGCACCCCGTCGTGAGGGCGCGGTCTTCGGCGAGCTCTCCGAGCGCGTCCCGCAGGTCCCAGCGGGCCAGCCACTCGACCTCTCTCTCCACCGACTCCAGCAACTGCCGGGGCGATGGCTGGAAGCCCGCGCGCAACAGGGCGAGCACCACGCCCTTCACGCGCCCGATGCGGTGCGGGTGCAGCAGCACTTCACCAGCGGGCTCGGGTCTGTCCGGGGTGTTTTCCACGCGGGCCTCCTCGTGCGGGCCTTCCCCGTAAGGATAACGTACCCGCGCGGCCCCGGGCGGGCCAGGCGGACCGGGCAGGCCGGGCAGGCCGGGCAGGCCGGGCGGCACGATACAATCCGCGCCATGTCCCCCAACCCGCCCGCCCCGCACGAGCGCCTGAGCGGCAGCATCGAGCGCGTCACCTTTCACAGCGAGCAGTCGGGGTTCTGCGTGCTGCGGGTGCAGGTCAGAGGCCAGCGGGACGTGGTCACGGTCATCGGCAACGCCGCGGCCGAACATCCTGTTTATCGCCATCGATGACCAAAACGACTGGATCGGTTGCAGGGGAGGCCACCCGCAAGTTCAGACGCCAAACATAGACGGACTAGCTCAACGGGGCACTCTGTTCACCAACGCGCCGGACGCAGTTTCAACGTGGCTTGAGACCAACTCGCCTGCTGTTATCAAGAGCATCAGTCGGCCGCTCCTCACGGATGAGAGAGCGCCTGGCGGAGCTAT
>CAZJMO010000213.1:0-928 GCA_964547085.1 uncultured Fibrobacteraceae bacterium
GGAGCGGGGAACGCCGGGCCGCGCGAAGTCGCGTGCACGGGGTGCTTCCGGGGCACCACGGGCACGGGCTCCGGGGCGGCGGAGGCCGGGGCGGCGGGCACCGCCCCCTCCGGTTCCGGCCCCACGGCTGCCGTGGGAGGGAAGGCCACGAGGGGCAAGCCCGTCGGGGCCGGCCCGGCCTGCCCAGCGGGCCCGGGCTCTTCGCTCCAGGCCTCCGCGCCCACGCCGGGCGCAGCCGCCTCCGCGGAGACTCCCGAATCGGGCAGCACCGGGGGCAACGGGACTGCCGGGACCAGCAAGGGCGTTGCCACAACCGGCAAGCCGTTGCCGTCCTGCAGGTCACCCGCGGCTTCCTCGGCAAGAGGCCTCGCGCCTGGAATCGAGGCGGGCGGACCGCCGGTCGGGGGTGGCGCGAGCACCTCCGCGAAGACGGAGGAGAACGGCAGACCCGCGGCGTTCTCCGCAGCAGGCGCGGCCTCCTCCACCAGCCCGGGGGCGGCGGGAGGGGGATCCGTCCGGACGCCCTCGAAGGCGGGAATCGGAGCGGTCAGGTTCGCGGCAATGGCCTGCATCGGTCTGGCTCCAGGTGGTCCGGGGTGCGTGAAGCAACCCTCGGGCCAGGTCGGGACGATAGGGGGGTCAGCGGGCCCGGGGGGCCTGTGAAGTGCGATCGTCGCTCTCGCGCTGCTCGCTCCTCAGGCGGTTGCGGTCTTCCTCCCTGCGCGCCCTGGTGAGCACCTCGTCGAGCACACGGAACCGGGAGCGCGCGGCCAGCCATTCCTCACGGTGCTGATCGAAGCGCCCCCGGGTCAGGGCGATCAGCGACTCCAGCTGGCGCACGCCCTCGTCCACCTGACCGATGAAGTCGAGAAATCGCTTTATGTGAGTCGCTGAACTTCCTGTTTTTCCTAGCTGGTTAAGACGTTCT
>CAZJMO010000213.1:938-6328 GCA_964547085.1 uncultured Fibrobacteraceae bacterium
CTACCTGACTTTCCAATCTTCTGAAGGCGTTCCACATACTCGGCCCGATACGCCTTGAGCTCGCCCAGACGCGTCTCGTAGTGCACGAGCTCCTCCCGGCTCGCCTGCAGCGAGCGGGCCGCGCCCTGCTGCCGCTGGTCCGCGAGGCGGGCGAAGGGCTCCAGCCGGGTCGAGCGGTTCACGCGTCAATCACCCGCGCCGGGCCGGGGGTGCCGGCCGGGGCGCCACGCCCGCCGCCGCGCGTTCCGGGGCGCCTGCGGCCTCGCCGGACTTCACCGTCGCCCGCAGGCCCTGCAGGCTGTCGGCGATCGCGTCCCGTTCCCCGATGTCCTGGCGCAGGAAGCCCATCAGGCGTGGGTACATCTGAATCGCGTGGTCCACCTGCGGGTCGCTGCCCGCCGCGTACGCGCCCACGCTGATCAGGTCCTCGTGCCGGCGGTACACCGAGTACACCTGCCGAAAGCGCCGCGCGTCCTGCAGATGGCGCGGGTCGCAGATGTCCGCCATCGCCCGGCTGATGGACCGCTCCAGGTCGATGGCAGGGTAGTGGCCCGCCTCGGCGAGCGTGCGCGAGAGGACGATGTGTCCGTCGAGGATGGCGCGCGCCGAGTCGGCGATGGGGTCGTGCTGCTCGTCCGCCTCGGTCAGCACCGTGTAGAACGCCGTGACCGAGCCGCCGCCCGTCTCCCCGTTGCCCGCCCGCTCCACCAGTTGCGGCAGGCGGGTGAAGACCGAGGGCGGATAGCCCCGGGTCGCGGGCGGCTCGCCGATGGCGAGGCCGATCTCGCGCAGGGCCTGGGCGTAGCGGGTGAGCGAGTCCATCAGGAGCAGGACGTGTCTGCCCTGGTCGCGGAAGTACTCGGCGACCGCGGTGGCCAGCGCGGCGCCGTGCAGGCGCATGAGTGGGGGGTCGTCGGCCGGGGAGGCCACGACCACCGCACGCGCCATCCCCTCCTCGCCCAGGATGCCCTCGATGAACTCCTTCACCTCGCGTCCGCGCTCGCCGATGAGACCGACCACGACCACGTCGGCGTCGGTGAACCGCGTCATCATCCCGAGCAGCCGGCTCTTGCCGACGCCGCTGCCCGCGAACAACCCCATGCGCTGCCCCCGTCCCACCGTGAGCAGGGCGTTGATGGCCCGCACGCCCACGTCGAGAGGCTGGTCGATGCGATGCCGCGACAGGGGGTTGACGGCGCGCCCCGCGAGCGGAACCCGCTGCGCCACCGCAACCGGTCCCTTACCGTCCAGCGGCACGCCGGTGCCCGAGAGCACGCGACCGAGCACCGCGTCGCTGAGCCCCACGTCGCCCCCCCGCCCGACCGGCGTGACGCGGGCGTTCGGGGCGAGCCCGCGGATGTCGCCGATGGGCATCAGGTAGAGCCGGTCCGCCCCGAACCCCACCACCTCGGATTCCACGACGGTGCCCCCGGGGCCGGCGACCCGGCAGCGATCACCGATCGCCGCCTGACACCCCACGGCCTCCAGGGTCAAACCCACCATCCGCGTGAGCATCCCCTGGACCACGAGCGGGGGCGGAGTCTCCGCCCGCTGCCGGCAGGACGCGAGGCGCGAGGCCCACAGCCTTCGACGGTCGAGGTCAGGGGACACGCTCGCCCTCGCGCTCTTCCCCGAGCACCCGGGCCACCACGGCGGCGAGACGCTGCTCCACGCTGGCGTCCACGAGCGAAACGTCGGTGGAGACCCGGCAACCACCCCGCGTGAGCATGGGGTCCTCCACGATCTGCCAGCGGCTCTCCTCGCCTTCCCCCACCCGCATCCGCTCGCGCAGCAGCGCCGCGTCGGCCGGGTTCAGGTGCACCCGGACGCTGCGGGCCGCCACGGGCAGGACGGAGACCGCCTCCCGGACCACCGCGATGACCTGCCCGGGGTCGGTGCGCAGTTCCCGGCGGAGCACGTGGCGCGCGACGCTCGTGGCGAGCGCGACCAGCGAGTCCTCCACCTCCCGGTCGAGGGCCTCGAGCGGGCGCGCCAGCAGGTCCAGGATCGACTGGATGCGCACCAGACGCGCCGCCGCCTCCGCTTCCCCCGCCTCCCGTCCCTCCCGGTAGCCCGCCTCCTCACCGGCGTGCCGCCCCTGCTCGAAGCCCTCCCGGTAGGCCTCGGCGTGCAGGGCCTCGAGCTGGGCCGCGGTCAGCGGTCGCGCGAGCTCGTCCTCGCCCTGCCCCTTCCGACGCTCCTCGATGCCGATCACGGGGAGCTCCCACTGGTCGAACCGGCGCAGCTCCGCCGCCGTGATGAGCTTGCGCGGGGCGGCCATCAGACCATCTCCTCACCGCCCTTTCCGAGAGCGATCTGCCCCTCGTCGGCCATGCGCCGGGCGACGCTCAGGATCTCCCGCTGGGCCACCTCGACCTCGCTCACCCGCACGGGGCCCTTGGCGTCCAGGTCGTCGCGCAGCATCTCGGAGGCGCGCTTGGACATGTTCCTGAAGAACTTTTCCTTGACCTCCTCGTCGGCGCCCTTCAGGGCGAGCAGCAGGGTCTCCGAGGAGATCTCCCGCAGCAGCGCCTGGATGCTCTGGTCGTCGATGTCCATCAGGTCCTCGAACACGAACATCAGGTCCTGGATCTGCTGCGCGAGCGTGCCATCGGCGTCGCGCATCCGGTCCAGGACCTCGGTCTCCGAGCTGTTGTCCATGAAGTTCAGGATGTTGGCGGCCGTGCGCACACCTCCAACGGCGGAGGCCTTCACGGTGGCGCTGCCGGAGAACTGCTTTTCCAGCACGAGATTGAGCTCTTGCAGGGCGGCGGGCTGGACGGTGTCCAGCGTCGCGACGCGCAACAGGAGGTCCGAGCGCATGCGCTCGGGGAGGTGCGCGAGCACCTCGGCCGCGTGGTCGCTCTCGAGGTAGGCGAGCACGATGGCCACGATCTGGGGATGCTCGTTTCGGATCATGTCGGCAATCGAGCGCGGGTCCATCCACTTCAGGGTCTCGAGGCCCTGGGTGGCGTCGCCGAGAACGATCCGGTCCATCAAGCCCCTCGCCTTGTCCTCGCCGAGGGCCTTCACCAGGGCCGTGCGCATGTAACTCTCGGCGTCGATGCCGAGGGCGGTGTGCTTGCCCACCGCGTCGAGGAAGCGGTCGACGACCCCGTTGACCTGGTCCTGGGAGACGTTGCGGATCGAGGACATGGAGGCACCGAGCTTCTGCACCTCCCGGGGACCCATGTGCTGCAGCACCGAGGCTGCCCCTTCCTCGCCGAGCATCAGGAGCAGGACGGCCGCCCGCTCCACGCCCTTCAGCGCACCTTCGCCCGCGTCACTCATTCTCGCCGATCCAGTTCCGCACGACCTGGGCCACCCGCTTGGGGTCCTGGCTCACGAGGGAGCGCAGGCTATCCACCTGCTGCAACTGATGGTCGCGGGCGACGCCCCCGCCGGGCCGCGACACCCCGGACTGCGCCTCCGACAGGCTCAGCCGGTCCTCGGCGAGTCCGCCGCCGGACACACGCTCGGCCTGCCCCCGCGGTCCCGCCAGACCGGGCGGTGCGGCGAGCAGCGGGGCCTGGCTCGCCAACCGGCGCATGGCGGGGCGCAGCACCCCGAGCACCAGCAGGAGCACGATCCCGGCGGCGAGGAGTTGCTTGCCGACGTCCCAGACCCAGGACTGCTGCCACACGGCGGGCTCCTCGAACGCCTCGCCCCCTGCGCCGGTCGTGAAGGGCACGTTCACGACGTTGACGCTGTCGCCCCGCGCCGCGCTGAAGCCGATGGCCTCGCGCACGAGGCCCGAGAACCGCTCCAGTTCGTCGGGCTTCAGGGAGCGGCGCACCGTTTCCCCGTCCTCTCCGACGCTGCGCAGGTCGTCCAGGACCACCGCGACCGACAGACGCTTCAGGGTCGTGGTCGGCAGGGTCGTGTGGCTGACGGTGCGGTCGACCTCGAAATTGCGCGTGTACCGGCGGCTCAGGACGTTGCCCTGGGCTCCGCTCCCGGCCGGCGCGCCGGCCGCCCCTGCGGACCCGGGACCCGACGCCCGCGCCTCGCCCGGTCCCGGCGTGCGCCCCGCGGCAACCGCCTGCTCCGGGGCCGCCCCCGCCCCAGGCGGGGTATTGCTCAGCGCACCCGGCACACCGGAGGCAAGCCCCGTCGCCCCCGCGCGCGCCTCCTCGGCGACCTGCTCGCTGCGCAGGGCGGTCAACTCGGGGCTGAAGCTCTCCCGGGTCTGCTCGGTGCGCGTGAAGTCGACTTCCGCGACCACCTGGGCCCGCACCCCGTCCGGGCCCAGGATGGGCGAGAGGATGTCCTCGATCCGCTTGATGTAGTAGCTCTCCAGACGGCGGCTGAAGTCGAACTCCTGCTGCGAGGGCAGCGCCTCCCGGGAGGCGTCGGAGGCCGTCAGCAGGCGCCCCTTCTGGTCCACGACCCGGACGTCCCCGACTGCCATTCCCGGGACACTGGCGGCCACCAGGTTCGCGATGGCCGCCACCTGGGGCTGCTCCAGGCTGCGACCCGCGTACAGGTGCACGAGCACCGAGGCGCTGACGCGCTTGCGCTCGCGCACGAAGGCCGAGGCCTTGGGCAGGGCCAGGTGCACCCGCGCCTTCTCGACTCCCTGGATGGTCGCGACCGAGCGGGCGAGTTCGACCTCGAGCGCCCGCTGGTAACGGGCCTGCTCCATGAACTGGCTGGTGCCCATCTCCGGCTCGCGCTGCAGCAGCTCGAAGCCGACCTCCGCGCTGTGGGGCAGACCCTCACCGGCGAGCGCCATGCGCGCCCGGTGGACGTCCGCCCCCGGCACGAGGACCGCCCCACTCTGGGCGTCGAGCCGATGGGGGATCCGGGCCCGCTCGAGGCCTGCCACCACCTCCGTCGCCTCCTTGGGGGCGAGGTTCCGGAAGAGCTGGGTGTATCCGGGCGAACGCGACCACTGCACCACCCAGATCCCGAGCGCGACGCTGAGGGCCAGACCCGCCATGACCCCCGCCTGCTTCAGGACCGGCATCTCGCTCAGCGCCTGCAGGGCCGCCATGGGCCCCGATCGCCGCGCCAGGAGTTGCTGTCCCCCGTCTGCCGTCACCGCCATGTCCGCTCAGCCCCCTGCCCTTTGACGCTGCCGCTAGATGGGCATGTTCATGATGTCCTGGTAGGCCGCGAGCAGCTTGTTGCGGACCTGCAGGGTCGCCTGGAACGCCAGCCCGGCCTTTTCCCGGGCCACCGCGACCTCGGCCAGGCTCACCTTCGGGTCGCCGAGCTCGAAGGACTCCGCGAGCCCCTCGGCGCGCTGCTGAATCCCGTTCACCGCCGCCAGCGACTCGCTCAGCACCCGGCCGAAATCGGCGCCCTGCGCCGGGCGGCCCCAGTCCGCGCCCTGCACGGAGCGCGCCTCGCTCGCGAGCGCCCGCATCTGCGAAAGCAGCGCCTGT
>CAZJMO010000214.1:0-6302 GCA_964547085.1 uncultured Fibrobacteraceae bacterium
CGAGCGACCCCTCGTCCTCCTCCGCGCGCGAGGTCATGCTCGCCCAGGGGCAGACCCTCGCCAACCGCTTCCACACCCTGGACCAGGCGCTCGGCGACCTGGACAGGAGGGTCAGCGAGGGGATCGCGGGCACCGTGGAGGAGATCAACACCACCGTTGCGGCCATCGCGGACCTGAACCAGGACATCCTGGTGGCCCGGGGGCGCAGCGACGGGGCCGAGCCGAACGACCTCCTCGACCAGCGCGACGAGCTCCTGCGCCAGCTTGCGGGGAAGATCGGCATCACGGTCATCGAGCAGGACGACGGCAGCGTCAACGTGGCCACCGGCAGCGGGCAGTCCCTGGTCACCGGCACGCGCACCGCGACGCTCGTGGTTCTGCCCGGGGAGGACGACCCGGGCCGGGTCGAGGTGGGATACCGTTCCGGTGACCACACCGCGAACGTCACCCGCCTGGTGGGGGGTGGCGAACTGGGGGCCTTCCTCACCTTCCGGCAGGAGGGGCTCGACGAGGCCCGCGACGAGCTCGGCGGCCTCGCCAAGGGCGTCGCCGAGACCTTCAACGCCCAGCACCGCCAGGGCTACGGGCTCGACGGGGTCGGGGAGCGCGACTTCTTCGTCCCGCTGGACGCGAGCGTGCCGGCGCGCAGAGCCGCGGGGGAGTTCGGGGTGGCCATCGGGGACGGCGCGCAGATCGCCGCCGCGGGCAGCCCCGGTGCCTCCGGCGACAACGAGAACGCGCTCGCCCTGAGCGCCCTGCGGTCCGCGAGGACGCTGAACGGCGGTACGGCCACCTACGGGGACGCCTACGGCGCGCTCGTGGCCGAGGTGGGCACCCGCACCAGCCAGGCGGAGGTCAACCAGGCCGCCCAGGCGGCCCTGCTGGACCAGGCGACCGCCGCGCGCGCCGCCATCTCCGGGGTCAGCCTGGACGAAGAGGCGGCCGCCCTGATGCGCTACCAGCAGACCTACCAGGCGTGCGCCCAGGTCATCGCCGCCGCGAGCCTGCTCTTCGAGACCCTGATCGAGGCCGTTCGGAGCTAGCCATGCGGATCTCCACTTCCGAATTCCAGCGCCAGGCCGTGCAGGCGATGCAGGACAACCAGGCGCGCCTGGCCAAGACCCAGCTCCAGGTCGCCACCGGCCGCCGCATCCTGACCCCCTCGGACGACCCTGCGGGCGCGCGGCGCATCCTCGATCTGCAACAGACCATCCAGCAGCAGCGCCAGTACCAGCGCAACGGGGACGCGGCGCTGGACCGCCTGAGCCTGGAGGAATCCGCGCTCGAGGGCGTGACCACCGCCCTGCAGCGGGTGAAGGAGCTCGCGGTCAAGGCGGGCGGGGGGGGGCTCGCTGCGGCCGACCGGGCGGCGATTGCCACCGAGGTCTCGGAGGTCCTGGCCGAGGTGCTCGCCCTCGCGAACACGCGGGACGCGGGCGGCGACTACCTGTTCGCCGGCTACCGCGTCGACACCGCACCGTTCGAGAGCTCGAACGCAGGGGGGACCACGGCGTTCAGCTATGGGGGCGACGATTCCGGCCGGCGCATCCAGGTGGGCCCCAGCCTGCGCGTGCTGAGCGCCGACTCGGGACAGTCCGTTTTCGTCGACGTCCCGACGCAGGCGGGCGGGACCCGGGACCTGCTCTCCACCGTCCAGACGCTCGTGGACGCGCTCCAGGGCGCGGCCTCGGGGACCCTGGACGAGGCGGGCTACCGCAGCCAGCTCGCGGCCAGCCAGGGCGACCTGGACCTCGCCCTGGAGCACGTCTTGACCGTGCGCGCGAGCGTCGGAGCCCGCCTGAACCAGGTCGAGGCCGAGCAGGCGACGGCGGCGGAATTCGAGCTCTACGCGAAAGAGAGCCTCTCCGCGCTCGAGGACCTGGACTACGCCGAGGCGACCGGGCGCCTGCAGTTGCAGCTCACCATCCTGCAGGCCTCCCAGCAGGCCTTCGCGAGCGTGCAGGGACTGTCGCTGTTCCACTACCTGTAGCCCAGCCGCTCGGGCGCCCCGGAATATGCAAGCGGGGCGCCACTTTTCTCACGCTCGAGGCATAAAGTCCCCCGCGGGACCGGCCGCTAAGGGTCCCGGAGGCGGTGAATACGCACCTGCTGTGTATATCCGCCAGGTACCCACCTGAGCCCCGAGCGCCGCCGCACGGTGCGGGCCGAGGGCGAAAGGAGAAAGGCAATGGCTCAGACGATCAACACCAACATCATGTCCCTCAACGCCCAGCGCAACCTCGGCAAGTCCCAGAGCGCGCTGGCGACCTCCATGGAGCGCCTGTCCTCGGGCCTGCGCATCAACAGCGCGAAGGACGACGCCGCGGGTCTCGCGATCTCCGAGCGGTTCACCGCGCAGATCCGGGGACTCAACGTTGCGGTCCGCAACGCCAACGACGGCGTGTCGCTCGCCCAGACGGCCGAGGGCGCCCTGGGGTCGGTCACGGAGAACCTGCAGCGGATCCGGGAGCTCGCCGTCCAGTCGGCGAACGCGACCAACAGCGCGAGTGACCGGGATGCGCTCCAGGCCGAGGTCGACCAGTTGATCGCCGAGATCGACCGCGTCGCAACGCAGACCAAGTTCAACGGCGTCGCCCTCCTGGACGGCTCCTTCTCAGCTCAGGACTTCCAGGTCGGCGCCAATTCCGGAGACACCATCACTCTCGACGCAATTACCGACGCCACAACTGCGACTCTGGGTGTGGACGCGGTCGATATCGGTGATGGGGGTGACCCTGCCGCGGCACTCGGGCTGGTCGACACCGCTCTGGATACGATCAACAGCGCGCGCGCCACGCTGGGTGCGGTGCAGAACCGTTTCGAGTCGACGATTGCCAACCTGCAGACCGCGGCCGAGAACATGTCGGCAGCGCGCTCGCGCATCCAGGACGCCGACTTCGCGGCCGAGACCGCCGAGCTCACCCGCACGCAGATCCTGCAGCAGGCGGGTATGGCGATGGTGGCGCAGGCCAACGCGGCTCCCCAGAACGTGCTGACGCTGCTCCAGTAGTCGCATGACGGTGGTACGCCCGGGGCCCTCGCCCCGGGCGGGTTGTTTATGGGTGCGCGGGAGGTGAAACGTCATGGCGAATGACGTGCGACTGCAACCCGTTCTGCCACCGGTCCGTCCGTCGAGTTCCGTCGCAGCGAGCCAGGGAGAGGCTCGGACGTTTCACTCCATCGGGCGCCCACCGCCCGAGGGTGCTCAGCCCACGCAGGGGGCGGCGGTTGGACGGCAGGAACTGTCGGAGCTGGCGGAGGAGTTGAGTGAGCTGGCGCAGGTCGTCCGGCGGGAGCTCGACTTCAGCGTGGACGAGGACAGCGGACGTACGGTGATCCGGGTCGTGGACTCTGAGACGGGCAAGCTGGTTCGCCAGATCCCCCCGGAGGAGGTGTTGACCCTGGTCGCGCGGTTCAGGGAGTGCCAGGCCGGTCTGGTGGAAGAGCAGGCGTAAGGGAAGCAGCCGGCGTAAGGGTTCGTTGGCTGTATCCGTGACGTACCCGGGGGCGGCAGGGCACAGGGCCGGCCGCCCCCGGTTCTTCAGGGGGCACGCGCGGCGCAGGCTATGAGCACCATCACCGCCTTGGGCGTCGGTTCCGGTCTCGACATCGCCGACATCGTCAGGCAACTCGTGGCGGCCGAGCGCTCGCCGGTGCAGACGCGTCTCGACTCCCAGGAGAAGACCCTCGAGGCCAAGCTTTCGGCCTTCGGGACGCTGAAGTCCGCGCTTGCGCAATTCCAGACGGGCCTCGGAGAGCTGAGCGAGGTCGGCGCCTTCCTCGCCCGCACGGCGAGCTCGGGGAGCGAGGAGGTGTTCACCGCCTCTGCGGGTACCTCGGCGGCGCCCGGGACCTTCGATCTGGTCGTCCAGCAGCTCGCCCAGAGCCACAGCCTGGTCTCGGAGGGTTACGAGAGTGCCAGTGCGGGCGTCGGGACCGGCACGCTCACGATCTCGGTGGGTGGGAATTCCTTCTCGGTTGCGGTGGATGCCGCCCACGGCACGCTCGCCGGGGTCCGCGACGCCATCAACGGGGCGAGCGACAACTCCGGCGTCGTGGCCAGCGTCATCCGCGTGGACGGAGCCTCGGGCGGCACGGTGGCCAAGCTGGTCCTGACCTCGACGGTGACGGGCACGGAGGGCTCCCTCACGGTCGCCGTCGACGATGCGGACGGCGTGGACGGGGACACCTCCGGACTTTCGGCGCTCGCCTACCTGCCGAGCGACACGTCTCCGGCCATCACGAATCTGACCGAGCTGCGCGCGGCCCAGGACGCGAAGCTGACGCTCGACGGGCAGGCGGTGACGAGTTCGAGCAACACGGTCGACGACGCGATCGAAGGCGTGACCCTGACGTTGCAGGGGGTCTCCGGGAAGGACGCGAGCGGGGCCTGGAAGTCGTCGAGGCTCGCCATTGCCATCGACCCCTCCGCGGCCGCGGAGCGGGTCCAGGGCTTCGTGACCGCCTACAACGCCGTGCTCGACGCCATCCGGTCGGTGGCGAGCTACGACGCCTCCAGCCGGGAGGCGACGGCGCTCTTCGGCGACTCGGCCGTACGCGGCCTGCAGTCCCGGCTGCGCGCGGAGTTGAGCCGCGTCGTCTCGGACCTGCCGGCGGGGGCGGCGAGCCTCGCGGAGATCGGTGTCCGGACGGGGCGGGACGGCAAGCTGGAGCTGGATCAGGACCGGCTCCACGGCGCCCTCAACTCCAACCTGGATGCGGTCGCCAAGCTCTTCGCGGGCGAGGGAGGCTGCGCGCAGCGCCTGGACGACCTGGTCTCCAGCTACCTCGACGCGGACGGGCTCATCGAGTCCCGGACCGAGGGGCTGAACGGGCGGTTGGAGGCCATCGAGGCGCGGCGCGAGGCCCTCGATCGGCGAATGGAGAGTCTCGAGGCGCGCCTGCTGAAGCAGTACACGGCGATGGACACGCTGGTGGCCCAATTGCAGACGACCTCCAGCTACCTGACGCAGCAGTTGGAGTTGTTGAAAACACAAACGAGCCAGTGAGGCCCCACGGAGCCTCGCCACCGGGAGAACTGACAGAACATGAACGCGATGCTCCGCAACGCGCTCCGGCAGTACAGCAGCGTGGGCGTTCGCTCCGGCGTGGAGGACGCGAGCCCCCACCGCCTGATCCAGATGCTCCTCGAAGGGGCGCTGGCGCGGATCGCGGCCGCCATCGGTCATCTGGACCGGGGGGACGTGGCGGAGAAGGGTAGGAGCATCGGGCTGGCGATCTCCATCATCGGCGGGCTGCAGTCGAGCCTCGACACCGGCCGGGGCGGGGACGTTGCGGGCAACCTGGACCGGTTGTATGAGTACATGGCTCGCCGCCTCCTCGAGGCGAACGCGAAGAGCGACCGCGGGGCGCTGGAGGAGGTTCACCGCCTGCTGTCGGAGGTCAAGGGGGCCTGGGACTCGATCGGGTCGCGCGCGGGAAGCGGGGCGCCTGTCACACTCCCGTCCGCCGCGCGGGTCTAGACTCTCCGGGGGAGCGATTCGCAGGGGACGAGGAGCCATGAGCAACCTTCGAGACCTGGAGGACGCCCTGGGGCTGACCCGCGCCATGCTGGAGGCGGCCCACGCCGGGGACTGGGACCACCTGGTGGAGCTCGAGGCCGAGCGGCGGGCGCACATCGCGGCGGCCTTCGCGGGCCTGGTCACGGGGCCGGACGCGCCGCTCTTCGCCGAGATTGCCCACAGCATCCTCGCCCTGGACCGGCAGGTGGTGGCCCTCGGCGAACAGGGCCGCGTGAGCCTCGCCGAGGCGCTCAGCCAGCTGCGGGTCGGCCGCCAGGCCCAGGTCGCCTACGCGGCGGGGGGACGCTGACCCGGCATGGCCGAGGGCCCCGCGGTGGGCGCCGAGCTCTGCTGGGAGGACTGGCTCCCCGTCGGGTGGCGGCTCTCTCCGGTGGTCTCGGGGGCCGAGCTCTCCCACCTCTACGACGCGGCGCTGACGCGCCTCAATGCCGTGCTGACCGTCGGCGAGGCGCTCGCGGCAGAGTCCCCGGATGAAGCCCCGCCCCGCGCTCAGGACATCCTGCGCCTGGAGGCGCGCCTAAACCTCCTGCTGGCAATGGTCGGCGAGCTGCTGGCGGCCCAGCGGCCGCGACCCGCGGCCCGGGCGGTCCGCCTGGGTGGAGGCTGGGTCGAGTGGCGCGACCCCCAACCCCCGGCGGTGGGCGACGCCCTCGCCATCGACCTTTACCTCAATCCGTCGATTCCGGACGCCGTGACGCTGCCGGCCCGAAACTCCTCGCGAAATTTCATCGTACGACCACATTACAGCCTGCGACCCGG
>CAZJMO010000215.1:0-6283 GCA_964547085.1 uncultured Fibrobacteraceae bacterium
ATGCGTTCGCCGACCGAGAGGAGCATGTCCAGTTCGCGGCGCAGCGGCTCCGGATTGGCCTCGCGGGCCAGGCGTGAGAGCTGGTCGGTACGGTCGCCCATGGCGCTGACGACGACCACGAGCCGTTGACCCGCGGATCTGGCCGTACACAGGTCGCGGGCGATCTCCCGCAGTCGGGGAATATCGGCCAGGCTGCTGCCGCCGTACTTGCGGACCACGATGGGACCGTCGGAATTCCTGACGGTATCGCTCAAGTTCCATCCTCCCGGGCTGGGGCTCCGCGGAGGATAGGGCAAGGATCCGGTGGGGGCAAGGCCGTGTCACGTCCGGAGGATCAGACCCGACACGGCCAGCCCGAGCGCCTGAATAAAGAGTTGCCGCTCCGCAAAGCGTCTGTTACTTTCGATTTGCCTCCGTCGAGGTTATGTGATTGGAAAATAATGTTTTACAAAATGCGACGACGGGGGTGGGACGTGCGGTGGAAGGCCGGTCGTCGCCGGTAGACATGGTGGAACGCTCACGGCTGCAGCGACACGGACCGAGAGTGCTGGGGACGGCCGAGTTGCTGACCCTGGTCCTGGGACCGGGTGGATCGATGCCGGCGCCCCTGGTGGCCCGCAGGTTGCTGTCGCTCTATCCGGAAGCCGGCGCCCTCGCCCGTCAGTCCCCGGAGAATCTGCAACAGGTTCCAGGGATGGGACCGGCGCGGGTTGCGCGTCTACAGGCTGCCTGTGAACTGGGACGTCGTCTGAACGTTCCCGACGCCACGCAGCGGCTCCGGGTGCGTGGTCCGGAAGATCTGGAAGCTCTCCTCAGTCGCGAACTGGGGGGCCTGGACCGGGAGCACTTCCTGGGCATCTATCTCGATGCCCGCCACCGCGTGCTCACGGTGCAGACGGTTTCGGTGGGGACACTCAACGCCTCGCTGGTCCACCCGCGCGAAGTCTATCGCGCCGCGGTCGGACTCCAGGCGGCGGCGCTGGTGGTGGCCCACAATCATCCCTCGGGCTGCGCGCAGCCGAGCGGTGACGACCTCGAATTGACCCGGCGTCTGGCGCGTTGCGGCAGTCTGTTGGGGATCGAATTGCTTGACCATCTCGTCGTTGGAGACGGCGACCTGGTCAGTATCAGGGAATACGGCTGGCCTGGTCCCCCTTGAGGACCGGTTTCACGGCGAAGGAACGAATCAATGCTGAAACGCCTGCAGGGCATGTTCACCAACGACATTGCCATCGATCTGGGCACCGCCAACACCCTGGTGTACATCAAGGGCAAGGGCATCGTTCTGAACGAGCCGTCCGTGGTCGCGGTGGAGAAGGCGACCGACAAGGTCTATGCCGTCGGCGGTCAGGCCAAGGCCATGCTCGGCAAGACGCCCGACTCGATCGCGGCGATCCGCCCCATGAAGGACGGCGTCATCGCCGACTTCGAGGTCTGCGAGTACATGCTGCGGGAGTTCATCAAACGGGCGCAGAAGAAGCGGCACTTCGTCGCGCCGCGCATCATCATCTGCGTCCCGTCGGGCATCACCGAGGTGGAGAAGCGTGCGGTCCGCGACAGCGCCAAACACGCCGGCGCCAGGGAAGTGTACCTGGTGGCCGAACCGGTAGCCGCGGCCATCGGCGTGGGGCTGCCCGTGGATCAGCCGTCGGGCAACATGATCATCGACATCGGCGGCGGCACCACCGAGATCGCGGTGATCGCGTTGAACGGCATCGTCTGCGACACCTCGATCCGCGTCGGCGGCGACGAGATGGACGAGGCCATCGTCAGCTACATCAAGAAGAACCACAACCTGCTCATCGGCGACCAGACCGCCGAGCAGATCAAGAAGACCATCGGCTCGGCGCACAAGGCCGGCGACGCCGACGAGATGGAGGTCAAGGGCCTCTACCAGGTGTCCGGCGTGCCGCGCACCATGAAGGTCTCATCCGCGGAGATACGCGAGGCGTTGCTGGAACCGGTGCAGGCCATCGTCGACGCCCTGAAGCAGGCCCTCGAGCAGACGCCGCCCGAACTTGCGGCCGACATCAAGGACCGCGGCATCGTCCTGACCGGCGGCGGCGCCCTGCTCAAGGGGTTGCCGGAACTGCTGCGCGAACACACGGATCTGCCCATCAACGTCATGGACGACCCGCTGTTCTGCGTGGTCCTGGGGACGGGCAAGATCCTCGACGATTTCGACAAGTACCGTCCCGTGGTCATGCGCTGACGGGGCTCGAGCGGAAGGAACCCCGGACCCCACATGTCGCGTTCATCTCAATCAGGCATTCGCACCGACAGCATGATCGGCGCCCTCTGCGTGGGGCTGTCGCTACTGATGCTGCTCGTCCCCGACCGCGCCCAGATCCAGGTGACCGATGCGTTGGCCTCGGTGTTGATCAACCCCTGGCTCGAGGTCCGGAATTTCGGCGAGGACGTGTTGAGCGTTCGCGCCGACAACGCGCGTCTGTCGGCGCGGGTCCAGACCCTGGACCTGCGGCTGGGGTCCATGCGGCGCATTGTCGCCGACCAGGAGTTGCAGGCCGGGCCGGCGGTGTCGCCGGGCGATGCCGGCGCGTTGGCGCCGTGCCAGGTCACCGCGCGCAAGAGGGCGCGGCTGGCCACCATGATCCGGATCCACAGCCTTGAATCGCTGTCGTGGCGGCGGGATCTGCCGGTGATCACGAGCGCGGGTTTCCTGGGGCGGCTGCACACCATCATCGACGAACGCTCGGCGTGGGTCGAGCTGCTCACGGCGCCCGACATGGCTGTCGGCGTGGAACTCGAGCGCACGGGTCTGGTCGGTGTCCTGCGTCCGCGCGCCGGTCGCTTCGTGGTCGAACTGATCGGCCGGGACGAGGATGTCCTGCCCGGTGATGTCGTGATCACGTCCGGGATCGCGGAGATCCGGGAGGACGCGGGCGGGCCGGTGAACGATCCGGTGCCGCGCGGCCTGCCGGTCGGGGTGGTCAGTCAGGTCAGCGCGCCGAGCGACCAGATCTTCAAGGAGATCCTCATCCAGCCGGCCGCGGATTTCCGCCGCAACGAGACGGCGTTCGTCGTCGGGGCGCGGCCGATGGAGAACGGCGCCGGGGAGGCGACGCGGTGAGGAACTTCGTACGCACCACCGTGACCTGGATCCTCGTGGCGTTCATCGGTGAGAACATTCTGGCGCCCCTGATCGACATCCATGGCGTGGCGCCGGACTTCACGGTCATCGCCGTGGTGATCCTGGCGATGGCCGAGGGATCGCGCGCCGGCTCGATCGGCGGTTTTCTGGTGGGCCTGATCCAGGATCTCTCGGTGCCGACCCTGTTGGGGCTGCACGCTCTCTGCAAGAGTCTGCTGGGCTGGATCGTGGGCCGCAGCCGCGGCCGGCTGGTCTACGGACTGGCGCTCGTGGAGGGTTCGCTGCTGGTCGCCGCCAGCCTCGGCCACGACACGCTCTACCTCCTGGTCCAGAGTCGGCAGCGCAGCGAGGTCTTCCTGGGGCCGTGGTTCACTGGCGCCTTGCCGACCGCGCTCTACACCGCGGTTGTCGGTGTCCCGCTGATCCGGCTGGCCGACCTGCTCGGCATCCTGCGCCAGGAGGACTAGCATGGACTTCCGGGAGCACCGCTACGTCCGTGGGCGGTTCTTCCGTTGGATCGTGCTGCTGCTCTTCGGTGTCTTGCTGGTCAACCTCGTAGGCCTGATGGTCCTGCGCCACGATTACTACCGCCAGCGCGCACTCAAGAACCGCCAGGTCCAGTTCCGGGTGCCGGCGCCGCGCGGTCGTGTCACCGATAGGCACGGCGTTCCCCTGGCCGACAACAAGTTCCTTTCCGACATCACGCTGCCGGCGTCCTGCCTGCGAGGCGGCCTGCCCGATTCCACGCTGCAGTGCTTGATGATGTGGTTCGACCTGCCGGTCGACGAGACCCTGGCCGACCTCGCGGCTCAGAAGGAGCGCGGCCGTACGCGGCTGGCCCTCGTGCGAGGCGCGAGCATGGGGCAGCTCGTGGCCGTGGAGGAGCGGCGGGAGCGGCTGCCGGGCGTGCGGGTGACGTCACGGTCGAGGCGGCGTTATCTCCACGGGGCACTCTTCTCGCACGTGATCGGCTACACCGGCGAGGTCGATCCGGAAGATCTGGCGACGGCCGCCCCGGTTCTCGATTACCGCATCGGCGACTACATCGGCAAGCAGGGCGTGGAGTCGGCGTTCGAGACCCGATTGCGGGGTCGGACGGGAATCAAGCTGGAGGAGGTCAACGCCTCGGGACGCATCGTCGGCCGCGAGTCGATCTGGGTGCGGCCGGTGTTGCCGGGGCGGGACGTCGCGCTGACGCTCACGCTTCCGTTGCAGCAGGCGATGGATTCGCTCCTGGCGGGCCGGCGGGGGTGCGGCGTGGCGCTGGCGATCCCGTCGGGCGAGGTGCTGGCGGCGGTGAGTTCGCCCGGCTTCGACGCCAACCTGATGACCGCCTCGATCAGCGAGGAACGCTGGCGGGCGCTCATCGACGATCCGGCGAAGCCGTTCTTCAACCGTATCGTCCAGGCGACCTATCCGCCGGGTTCGCTGTACAAGGCGGTCACCAGCCTCGCGGCCTTGCAGAAGGGCGTCATCGACACGTCCAGCACGCTGGAACCGTGCCGCGGCGGCTACCAGTTCGGCAACCGCTATTTCCGGTGCTGGAAATCCTCCGGGCACGGCCTTCTGGATCATGCCGGCGCGCTCGCGCACTCGTGCGACGTGTTCTACTACCAGCTGGGTCTGAAGCTGGAGATCGACGACCTCGCCGTGGCCGCGCGGTCGTTCGGGCTGGGGTCGAAGATCTCCGGGATCTACCCGGCGGAGGTTGCCGGGAACATCCCGACCGCGGAGTGGTACGACCGCCGTTTCGGTCCTGGAAAGTGGACCCGCGGCGTGCTCCTGAACAATGCCATCGGTCAGGGCGAGATCCTGGTCACGCCGTTGCAGATGGCGTTGCTGTCGGCGCGGATCGCCGTCGACGGCGTTGTTCCCGGACCGACTTTCGTGCTCGGCCAAACGCCGGCGATCGGCCCGGCGGAGTTGCCGTTCGACGCGCACTACATGGACTGGATCCGCCGCGCGCTGCGGCAGGTCGTCGACGCGGGGACCGGCGGCGCCGCGAGACAGGCCGGTGTGCCGGTCGCCGGCAAGACCGGCACGTCCCAGAACCCTCACGGCGAGGACCACGCTTGGTTCATGTGCTACGCGCCGGCGGAGGCGCCCGAGGTCGCCGTGGCGGTGGTGCTCGAACACGCCGGTCACGGCGGTTCTCAGGCTGCGCCCGTGGCGGGCGCCTGGCTGCTGCGGTATTTCGAGCTGGAAAGCGAACGCTCGGCAAGCGCGGCGTCGGGAGGTGAGTCTTGAACGTCCTGTCGTTGCTGTGCCCTCGTGGTGACCGACGTCTTCTCGCGTTCTACGCGGCGCTGGTGCTGTTCAGCCTGGCCCTGCTGTGGTCGGTGACCGAGCCGTTGCAGGGACCCTACGCGCAGATGCGGGTGGATATTCCCAAGGGCATCTTCTGGCGACAGGTGATGTGGGCCGTGGTGTCGTGGCTGGCGGTGTCGGTCGTCAGCCGGATTCCGCTGCGCCATCTCGACAACATCGCCTGGCCGTCGTATCTGGGCGTCACGGTGTTGCTGCTGCTCGTCCTGCTCGTGGCGCCGGAAGTCGCCGGGTCGCGGCGCTGGCTGGCCTTCGGATCCCTGCGACTGCAGCCCTCGGAATTCGCGAAGGTGGCGACGGTGTTGATCCTGGCGGCCTGGCTCGGGCGTCGTGTCGAGGGCGGGTCGCGGATCGTGGCGACGCTGGGGGCGCTCGTATTGGCTCTGATTCCCACGGTGCTGGTGCTGCGGGAGCCGGACCTGGGTACGAGCCTCGTCTTCCTCGCCATCTGGCTCGGTATGATCAGCTGGTTCGGGATCTCGGGCCTGGTGCTGAACACGGCGCTGTCGGCGGCAGCCAGCGCGGTCATCATGTTCTACTCCGAACGCGTCCTGGAGCAACCGTGGCCGTGGGTTGTCTACATGGTGTTGCTGATGGCGATCGTGTATCTCGTCCGGCTCAGCATGAGCGCAAGCGTCCTGGTGCTGGTGGCGAACATTGCCGCAGGGCTTGGGATCCCGCTGATGTGGGCACGATTGCAGTCGTATCAGCAGGAGCGTATCCTGACGTTCTTCGACCCCGCACGAGACGCGATGGGAACCGGCTACCAGGCCATCCAGTCGAAGGTCGCGATCGGTTCGGGCGGACTCTTCGGCACGCACTATCTGCCGAAAACCCAGAAGGGGC
>CAZJMO010000216.1:0-6267 GCA_964547085.1 uncultured Fibrobacteraceae bacterium
GGGACGTGCGATCCACCCCGCGCCCGATCTCGCTCGCCTCCGCGTCGGCCGCCACGCACTGGTCGAAAGCCATGACGATGTCCGCGCCCAGTCCCAGCTGGATCTCCATGCTGAACTCGGGCGTGAAGAACATGGGCGACCCGTCGAGGTGCGAGCGGAACTTGACGCCGTCCTCCGTCACCTTGACCAGGTCGGTCAGCGAAAACACCTGGAAGCCCGCGCTGTCGGTCAGCAACGCCCCGTCCCACGACTGGAAACGGTGCAGCCCGCCCATCTCCTCGACCAGTCGGTGACCGGGCCGCAGATGCAGGTGGTACGTGTTGCCGAGGATGATCCGCGACCCCGTGGCCGCCACCTGCTCGAAGGTGACGGCCTGGACCGCGCCGACCGTGCCGACGGGCATGAAGACCGGCTTCTCGATGTCGCCGTGCGGCGTCTTCAGCATTCCCAGGCGCGCCCGGCTGCCGCTGTCGCGGGCGGTGATGTCGAATCCGAAGGGGCGGTCCAGCGGCTGCGTCATGATCGGTCCTCACGCGCGGGACGGATCAGCATGGCGTCCCCGTAACTGTAGAAGGCCAGGCGGGACGAGACGGCCTCGTCGTAGGCCGCGCGCCACGCCTCTTCGCCGGCGAACGCGGCGACGAGCATCAGCGGGCTCGACCCCGGCAGGTGGAAATTCGTGACCAGACCGTCGGCCGCCGCGACCGTATCCGGCGGGCTGATGAACAGCCGGGTCGTGCCGGCCACGCGCCAACCGGTGCCGTCGGCGTCTGCCCGGCCGGCGAAGACCGGCAACTCCTGTCCCGCACCGACGTCACGGGTGTCGCCGGCACGTGCGGCGTCGTCCAGGCCCAGTCGGCGCACGGTCTCGAGGACGCGCAGGCTGGTGGTGCCGACGGCGAACACGCGGCCGCCGCGCCGCCGGCAGTCCGCGACCGCCGACCACGTCGACGCCGGCATCACGAAGCGCTCGGCATGCAGGCGACGGCGCGCCACCTGCTCGCTGGTCGGCGAGCGGAACGTGCCCGGTCCCACATGCAGCGTCACGCGCGCCAGCCCGACCTCGCGTGCGGCGAGACGCGCGAGCATCGCGTCGGTGAAGTGGAGTCCCGCCGTGGGCGCCGCCACCGAGCCGCCGCCGTCGGTGGCCTGGCGCGCGTACACGGTCTGGTAGCGCCGGCGGTCCCGTTCGCGGTGACGCGCCGCGTCGGCGGCCTCCGGATCGCGATGGATGTACGGCGGCAACGGGATGTCCCCGTACTGTTCGGCAAGCCGGGCGCAATCGCCGTCGCCGTCGGCGGCCACGGTCACCTGTCCGGTCGCGTCCTTGTCGAGAACCGTCAGTTGCGGACCGACGGGTTCCTCGGCGCCGGGGGCGGTCAGCGCGAGCCTCTGCCCCGGGCGCAGCCGACGCCCCGGCCGCGCCATGGCCAGCCAGGCTCCCGGCACGGTGTCGTGCGGGCGCACGAGCAGCACCTCGACACGTCCGCCGGTGTCGGCGCGGCGGGTCCAGAGACGCGCCGGCAGCACACGGCTGTCGTTGCAGACGAGCAGGTCGCCGGGCTCGAGCAGGCCGGGCAGGTCGTCGAACGGACGCAGGCCTCGGACGGGTCCGTCGCGGTCGAGGACAAGCAGGCGCGTTCCGCCGCGTTCGGGCGACGGTTCCTGCGCCACCAGTTCCGGCGGCAGGTCGTAGTGATAAGCGGCGAGGTCGGTCATCTCAGAGCAGCTCTCCCTGGGCAGGCGCGCCGTCGGCTGGCGGCTGGAGTCCCAGATGTCGCCAGCCGCGCGGCGTGACCTCGCGTCCGCGGGACGTGCGCTTGAGCAGGCCCGACTGGATGAGGAACGGTTCGACCACGTCTTCGAGCGTGTCGATCTCCTCGCCGAGCGACACCGCCAGGTTCTGGATCCCGACCGGCCCGCCCTGGAAGTGCTCGCAGATCACCTGCAGATAGCGGCGATCCAGCGGCTCAAGGCCGAGGTGATCGACGCCCAGCAGCGTCAGGCCGTGGTCGGCGGCCGCACGGTCGATCCGCGCCGTGCCGAGCACCTGGGCGAAGTCGCGGACGCGGCGCAGCAGGCGGTTGGCCGCGCGCGGCGTACCGCGGCTGCGGCGGGCGATCTCCAGCGCGCCTTCCGGATCGAGCGGCACGTCGAGCAGCCCGGCCGATCGCGTGACGATGGTCGCCAGATCCTCTGGCGGATAGAAGTCCAGGTGGCAGACGATTCCGAAGCGGCTGCGCAGCGCCGGCGTGATCAATCCCGCGCGGGTCGTGGCGCCGATCATGGTGAACGGCTCGAGCTGCAGGTTGAAGTGACGTGCGGCCGGCCCCTTGTCGATGACCAGTTCGACCCGCCAGTCCTCCATCGCGGGGTAGAGGTGTTCCTCGATGACGCGGTTCAGCCGGTGGATCTCGTCGATGAAGATCGCGCGGCGGTCGGATTGTTCGCTCAGGAGCGCGATGAGTTCGGCGCTGTTCTGGAACGCCGGTCCGCTGGTCAGGCGGATCTCCAGCTCCATCTCCGCAGCCAGGATCTGCGCCAGCGTCGTCTTGCCCAGCCCCGGCGGGCCGTAGAGCAGCACGTGGTCGAGAACCTCGCCGCGCTGCCGCGCCGCCTGCACGAAGATGCGGAGATTCTGCTTGATCTTCTCCTGGCCCACGAACTCGTCCAGGCTGCGGGGCCGTAGACTGCGGTCCAGTTCCTGATCCTCGTGCGTGGCACCGGCGTCGGTCCAGCGTTTCTCGTCCACGGGCAGTATCTCCTCGTTGCGAACAGTTTCGCGCGGCTACCGGCCGGGCGCACCCATGCCGCCGAGCGCGGCGCGGATCCAGGCCTGCGCATCGCCGGTGATCTCGGGTCTGGCCTCCGCCGCCTGTCGCAACAACGCTTCGGCCCGGGCCGTCGGCAGCCCCATCGCCTGCAGCACGTCCAGCGCCTCGCCGAGTCCGCCGACCGGCGTCGCGGCCGCGCCCCGGCTGTCGATGCCGATCTCCGCCGGCACGCGCTGTCCCAGTTCCACGACCAGCCGCGCGGCGCTCTTCTTGCCGATGCCCGGCAACCGCGCCAGACTCTTCTCGTCACCGTTCCGCAGACAGCGGGCGATGTCGGCCGGACCTGCGCCCGACAGCATGCCCAGTGCGACCTTGGGACCGATGCCCGACACCGACACCAGCAGCCGGAACATCGCGCGCTCGTCGAGCGTCGGGAAACCGAACAGCGTCCAGGCGTCCTCGCGAACGGCCAGATGCGTCCACAGGTGCACCCGCTCGCCGACGGTCGGCAGCTGCTCCGCTCCGCGCTCGGACAGGAGCAGGTCCAGACCGACCGCTCCGTCCGACACCGCGACCACGGCCTCACGGCCGCCCTGCACCAGCGTTCCATCCACGAAGGCGATCACCGCCGACCTCCCGCGCCCGCGAAGCGTCCACGACCCTGGTGCGCCAGCGCAACAGCCAGCGCATCGCTCTCGTCCAGCGCCGGTTCCGATGTCAATCCCAGCAGCCGCATCACCATGAACCGCACCTGTTCCTTGCTCGACTGACCGTTGCCGGTGAGAGCCTTCTTGACCTCGGCCGGCGCGTATTCGTAGACGTTGAGTCCGGCCCGCGCGCCCGCCACCAGCGCCGCACCGCGCGCGTGGCCGAGCACCAGCGAGCTGCGTGCGTTCTTGGCGTTGAACAGATCCTCGACGGCCATGACCGTCGGCGCCCATTCCGTGATCACGGCGCTCAGTTCGTCGTGGATCACCAGCAGTCGCGCCGGCAATGCCGCCGTCCGGCCCGTCCGTATCACGCCCGACGCGATCCGTCGCACGGCCGGCTGCACCTGCACGATCCCCCAGCCGGTCGCGTGTGAGCCGGGATCGACTCCGAGAATGCGCGTGGCGCCCGCCATGAAAACCTCGATGGTACGAAAAACCGGGGGGCGGTTGCTCGCCCCCCGGCCCGAAGCAACTCGATCAGGAGTCTAGCTTGTCCATCAATTCGTCGTCGATGTCGAAGTTCGCCGACACCTTCGAGACGTCGTCGAGATCATCGAGATAGCCGACGATCCGCAGCACGGCCGCGGCTTCCTTCTCGTCGTCGATCTTCACCTCGGTGGCGGCCTCCATGAAGAGTTCGGCGTTCTGCACCGGCAGTCCCGCCTCTTCCAGCGCGGTCGCGACCGTGTGCAGATCCTCCATGGCCGTGGTCACCATCACGTTGCCCTCGGCCTCCTCGACGTCCTCGGCCCCGTTCTCGATGGCCACTTCCATGGCCTTGTCGACGTCCACGGCCATGTCCTCGCCGCCGACGAGGATCAGGCCCTTGCGCGTGAACAGGTACGAGACGCAACCGGTGGAGCCGAGCTTGCCGTTGTACTTGGTGAACACGTGGCGCACTTCGGCGGCGGTCCGGTTGCGGTTGTCGGTCTGGGTCTCCACGAGGATGGCCACACCCGCCGGGCCGTAGCCCTCGTAGTTGACCTCTTCGTAGCGAACACCGTCCATGTCGCCCGAACCGCGTTTGATCGCCTTCTCGACCGTGTCGTTGGGCAAGTTGGACGCACGCGCCGTGGTCACCGCAGCGCGGAGTCGCGGGTTCGCCTCGGGGTCGCCGCCGCCCTCACGGGCGGCGATCGTGACCTCGCGGATCAGCCGCGTCCACACCTTGGCGCGCTTGGAATCCTGCGCAGCCTTGCGGTGCTTTATGTTGGCCCATTTCGAGTGTCCTGACACAGGCGACCTCCCTACTCGCTTTTATTCCGGCTGGCCTGGTACTCGTCGACCAGCCGTTTCTGGACATCACCCGGAACCTCGGCGTAATGCGAGAATTCCATGGTGAAGGTGCCAGTTCCCTGAGTCATGGCGCGCAGAGAAATCGCGTAATGGTAAAGCTCGTCCTCGGGCACCTGCGCGACGACGACCTGGAACGGACCGTCGGCCTCGCTGCCCTGGATCGCGCCGCGCCGCGTCGAGATGTCGCCCATGACGTCACCCATGTAGTCCTTGGGCACGACGATGCGCACGTTCATGATCGGCTCGAGGATCACCGGGCGCAGCTCGTTCGCCTTCTCCTCGACGGCCTTCTGCAACGCGATCCGCGCGGCCGTCTTGAACGCCGCCTCGCTCGAGTCCACGTTGTGGTAGCTGCCGAAGAACAGCGCGACCTTCACGTCCACCATCTCGTAGCCGGCCAACAGACCGTCGCTCAGCGTCTCGCGACTGCCCTTCTCCACGGCGGGGATGAACTTGCCCGGCACGACGCCGCCGACGATCTCGTCGGCGAACTCGAAGCCCGCGCCGCGAGGGTTGGCCTCGATCCGCAGGTGCACGTCACCGAACTGCCCGCGACCGCCGGACTGCTTCTTGTGACGGCCCTGGATCTCGGTCTTCCCCTTGACGGTTTCCTTGAAGGCCACCTTGGGACGACTGCGCTCGACCTCGACCCCTGTGCCCTTCTTGAGCTTGTCGAGAATGTAGGCCGTGTGGATGTCGCCCTGCGTCACCAGCAGGGTCTGCGACAGCGCGGGCTGGTGGCGCAGTTCGCACGTCGGGTCCTCTTCGCGGATCTTGTTCAGGCCCGCGGCCATCTTGTCCTCGTCGCCGGCGGTCACCGGGCGGATGGCCTCGGCGTTGGTCGGCACGGAGTAGGCGATCGGCGTCAGCGCGAAGGTGCCCTTGCGGGTGAGCGTCGCGCCCGTGCTCGTGGACTTGAGCTTCGCCGCCAGCACGATGTCGCCCGCCGTCGCGGACTCGATCTTGTCCTTCTGCTTGCCGACCGCGACGGACAGCTGGCCCAGCCGCTCGCCGGTGCCGTCGTTGCCGGTGAGGTTGTCGCCGCTCTTGACTTCGCCGCCGAAAACCCGCAGCCAGACGATATCGCCTCCCTGCGCCTCGTACTGCTTCTTGAAGGCGAAGAGGAGCGGGTCGGCGTCCGGACCACAGGGATGGGTCGCGTCCTCTTCGCTGTCGAGGTCGGTCCCCTGGACCTCGGGCCGCACCACGGGACTGGGCATCAGGTCCACCACGCAACGCATCAACGACGCCACGCCGACCTCGGAATCCGCCGCCGTGGCGAGCACCGGGTAGATGGCGCCGGCGGTGATGCCGGCCTCGCGCCCCCGCTTGAGATCGGTATCGGTGAGCGTCAACTCCTCGAGGTACTTCTCCATGAGCTCGTCGACGGCCTCGGCCGCGGGATCCATGAGCGATTCGCGGGCTTCCCGCGCGGCCTCCATCATGTCGGCCGGCACATCCTGCTCCACGACCTTGTCGCCTTCGAG
>CAZJMO010000217.1:0-6237 GCA_964547085.1 uncultured Fibrobacteraceae bacterium
CGATCGTTCCGACGTTCACGTGATCCTTGGACCGTTCAAACTTCTCGCGTGCCATTAGACGGCAACCTCCTGCAAGGGCGTAAACTACGCTCCGACGTAATGCCGCGTCATTTTCGCGGCAATCTTCTCCGGCACGCGTTCGTAGCGCGCCAGCTGCATCGTGTAGACTCCGCGCCCCTGGGTCAGGGAGCGGAGCTGGGTGGCATATCCGAACATCTCGGTGAGGGGCACCGTGGCGCTGACGACGCGGTCGTTCCGCTGCTGCGTCATGCCGCTGATCTTGCCTCGCCGGCTGTTCAGATGGCCGGTTACGTCGCCCAGATACTGTTCCGGAACGACCACTTCAACAATCATGACCGGCTCCATCAGGGCCGGCCCCGCGTCTCGCGCGCCATTCCACAGCGCCTCGGATGCCGCGTAGGCGAAATCGGCTTCCGTCGTCTCACCCTCGGTCATGGCCGCCTCGTCGAGCGCGATGGCCAGGTCCGTGAGGGCATAACCCGCCAGGATGCCCGTGTCGCAGGCCATCCGGACACCGTTCTCGATCGCGGCCAGGAATTCCGAAGGCAGCACGGCCGCCTTCTTCCCGACCTCGAAACATACGCCGCTGCCGTAATCGCCCGGCTTCAGCGAAAGGACCACCCTGGCGAAGTTGCCGTGGCCCAAGGGATCCTTGTGACGCTCGAATTCCGAACGTCCGGCCGCCGAGATCGTCTCGCGGTAGGCGACCTGCGGACGACCGACGTTGCAGGAAACCGCGAACTCGCGCTTGAGGCGGTCCGTGATGATCTCCAGATGCAACTCGCCCATGCCCCAGATCACCGTCTGCCCGCTGTCTTGGTCGATCTTCACCTGGAAGGTGGGATCTTCGAAGCTGAGCGACTCCAGGGCGTCATTGAGCTTGTCGCTGTCGGCCTTGGTCCGGGGCTCGATGGCCACATAGATCACCGGCGCCGGGAAGGTCATCTCTTCCAGCAGCACAGGCGCATCGATGGCCGTCAGCGTGGTCCCGGTCCGCAATTCCTTCGGTCCGACCAGCGCGATGATGTCGCCGGTGCGGATCTCTTTCAATTCCTCGCGCTTGTCGGCGTGCATCCGGAACATCCGCTGCACCCGCTCGCGTTTGCCGGTCGTCACGTTCAACGCGACCTTGCCGGCCTCCATGCTCCCGCTGTAGACACGGGCGAAGGCCAGGCTGCCGGCGTGCTTGTCGGCGACCAGCTTGAAGACCAAGGCGCTGAACGGAGCATCGTCCGAGGGCTCGCGTGTGACCGCGTCGCCGCTCTTGGGATGCGTCCCCTCGATCGCCGGACGATCGGCGGGCGAGGGCAGCAGATCGACGATGCCGTCGAGCAACCGCTGGATGCCCTTGTTCTTGAGCGCCGACCCGCAGAACACCGGCACCAGCGTCTGCTCGAGAGTGCCGCGACGCAGGGCCCGCGTCAGCAGGTCCGCACCGGGTTCCTCGTCGGCCAGGAACAGGTCCATGACCTCTTCGTCGGCTTCGGCCGCAGCCTCGATCATCCGAGCGCGGGCCTCGGCGGCCTGCTCGACCATGTCGGCCGGAACGGCTTCGTCGGCCCACGTGGCCCCGAGGTCTTCGTTATGGTGAATTCGGGCGCGCATGGTCACCAGATCCACGATGCCGCGGAATTCATCCTCGGCGCCGATGGGCAGGCAGATCGGCACCGGGCGGGCGCCCAGCCGGTCCTCCATCATGGAAACCGCGCGGCCGAAATCGGCGCCGAGGCGGTCCATCTTGTTGATGAAGGCGATACGCGGCACGCCGTATTTGTCGGCCTGTTTCCAGACCGTTTCGCTCTGCGGCTCTACGCCGCCAACGGCGCAGAAGACGGCGACGGCGCCGTCCAGAACTCGCAAGCTGCGTTCTACCTCGACAGTGAAGTCCACGTGGCCGGGGGTGTCGATGATGTTGATCTGAAAGTCCCGCCAGGAGGTGGTCGTCGCGGCGCTCGTGATCGTGATGCCGCGTTCCTTCTCCTGCTCCATGTAGTCCATCTGAGCTGCGCCGTCGTCGACTTCGCCGGGCCGATGGACACGACCGGTATAATACAGGACACGCTCAGTCGACGTGGTTTTACCCGCGTCGATATGAGCCATGATCCCGATATTCCGGATCTTGTCTAAGGGCACCTGACGGGACACAACGAACTCCTGGACATTCTCGGATCCACCGTCAACGGCGGACCAGGACGTCAAACGCGCGCAGTACTTACAGTCTGCACGACACCCTTTGCCTCTAGCCCCAGGCGCATCCATGCGCGGGGACAAATTCAGGCTATTCGGCTGTACGATCCATCATGGTTCTGGCGCTGTAGGAACGAACGAGAGGGACCTTTACCAGCGGCAGTGGGCGAACGCCTTGTTCGCTTCAGCCATTCGGTGAGTATCCTCGCGCTTCTTGATAGACGGTCCTTCGTTCTTACTAGCCATGGCCAACTCGGCCGCGAGACGCTCTGCGAACGTATGCTCCGGCCGACTGCGGGAGAATCCGATGATCCAACGCATCGCCAACTGGGTCCGCCGCTCGGGACGGATCTCAACCGGCACCTGATACGTGGCGCCACCGATTCGCCTGGACTTCACCTCGACGGCGGGCTTGACATTGTTCAAGGCAGAACGGAAGACGTCCACGCCCTCCTGGCCTGTCTTATCCCTGATGATGTCGAAAGCCCGGTAGATCGCCCGCTCCGACACGCTCCGCTTGCCGTCCTTCATGGCGTAGTTGATGAACTTGGTCACCATTACATCGCCATGCCGGGGATCGGCAGGCAGGTCACGCTTCTCGGGGGATCGACGACGAGACATTGTTTCTCCTTGGCGGGTCGCCCCGCCTGCTCCTGCCACCGGAACGTGCCCGGCGGCTCTTACCTACTTCTTGGGCCGCTTCGCCCCGTACTTGGAACGACCCTGGCGACGGTCATCGACGCCGGAGGCATCCTGGGTGCCGCGAATGATGTGGTACCGGACGCCCGGAAGGTCTTTCACGCGGCCACCGCGCACGAGCACGATGCTGTGCTCCTGCAGGTTGTGCCCCTCGCCGGGAATGTACGCGGTCACCTCGATGCCGTTGGTCAAGCGGACACGAGCAATCTTGCGCAGCGCCGAGTTCGGCTTCTTCGGCGTCTGAGTGTAGACGCGCGTGCACACACCCTTGCGCTGCGGGCAGGCCTGGAGGGCCGGGCAATTGCTCTTCTGCTGGACCGTCTTGCGGCCCTTGCGGACCAACTGGTTAAGAGTCGGCAACTTGGTACTCCTGAATCCGGCTCCGGACAACCCGGAGCTTATGTTTCCCGCGGACAGGGACAATCACGGCGCACCCAGGACAGACCTGGGCCGCCGCGCGAAGGGGGAATATTATATGCGCCCCGGCCCCTTGTCAAGCGACAGAGGCGCAAATTCCACCTTCTGCGGCCCTAATCTACGGCGACCCCGGACTCCTGGTCACCCGCAGCCGCCTTGGCTGCGGCCATAGCCCGCAATTGCTCGATCGCTTCGACGATGTTTTCGTCCTCATCCTCGGGGTCTTCCACAGCCAGGTTCTTGTACTTGATCAACCCGGTACCCGCGGAGATGAGGTGACCCATGATGATGTTTTCCTTGAGACTGTGCAATTCGTCGCGTTTGCTGCGGGTTGCCGCGTCGGTCAGGACCCGCGTCGTCTCCTGGAAACTCGCTGCCGAGATGAAGCTGTCGGTCGTCAGACTCGCCTTGGTGATCCCCAGCAGCAGCGGTTCGAAGGTGGCCGGCTCCATCTCGGGCTCGTCCTTCTCCCGCAGCGCGATGTTGCGATGCTTGATCAGACGATTTTCTTCCTCGACACCCTTCTTGGGCACCTGATCACCCTCGAGGAACGATGTGTCGCCCGGCGAGAGGATCATCACCTTCTGCAGCATCCGCGAAACGATGATCTCGATGTGCTTGTCGTTGATCCGCACACCCTGGAGACGGTAGACCTCCTGGATGGCGTTGACCAGGTAGGCCTGCACCGCGCCGACACCCTTGATCGCCAGGATGTCCATGGGGTTGATGGGGCCCTCGGTCAAACGATCGCCGGCCAGCACGCGCTCGCCGTCGTACGTCCGCACATGGCGGCCGTGCGGGATCAGGTACTCCTTCTCGACACCGGTGTCGCCCACGACCACGACCTTGCGCATACCGCGCGTCGTGCCCCGGAACTGCACCTGGCCGTCGATCTCGGACACTGTCGCCGTCTCACGCGGCCGGCGGGCCTCGAAGAGCTCGGCCACACGCGGCAGACCACCGGTGATATCACCCGACTGGGTGACTTCACGCGGGATCTTCACCAGATGCTTGCCGGGATGCACTTCCTCGCCGTCCTCCACCAGCAGCATGGCGCCGGTGGGAATGATGTACTCGGCGAGCGAACGGCCGGTCTTGGTCGAGAGGACCTGGATCGACGGATGGACGTTCTTCTCCGTCGGCTCCATGATCATCGGCTGCTTGCGGCGCGTCTTCTCGTCGACGGTCTCCGACAGGCTGACGCCCGGGATGATATCCACGTACTGGACGACGCCGGACTTCTCCGAAAGCACGAAGTCCGCGAACGGGTCCCACTCGAAGATGGGATCGCTGGCGGCGATCTTCTGGTTGTTCTTGACCATGACCCGCGCGCCGTAAGGCACGATCATCTGGCTGCGGATGCGACCGCTGTCGAGCAGCAGACTGATCTCGCCGCGACGCCCGATGGAGATCATCTCCCCGGCGTCGTTCTTGACCAGCTTGACATCGTCGTTGAAGGCGATCTTGCCGGGCGCGGCCGCGGACTTGATGTTCTGCTCGACGATACGGCTGGCCGTACCACCGATGTGGAACGTCCGCAGGGTCAGCTGCGTGCCCGGCTCACCGATCGACTGGGCGGCCATCACGCCGACGGGCTCGCCGATGTCGACCAGCTTGTTCTCCGCCAGGTTGAAGCCGTAGCACAGCGCGCAGACGCCTCGACGCGACTCGCACGTCAGGATCGAACGGACCATCACCGACTGCAGGCCCAGTTCCTCGATGTTGTGCGCCATGTCCTTGTCGATGAGCTGCCCGGCCTCGACGATCATCTCGTCGTTGGGGTCGTAGATGTCCTCCGCCGCGGCGCGTCCGATGATCCGCTCGGCGAGCGTCTCGATCGTCTTCTCGCCCTCCTTCAACGCGGTCATCTCGATGCCGCGCAGCGTGGCGCAGTCGTGCTCGCTGATCACGATGTCCTGGGCGACGTCGACCAGACGACGCGTCAGGTAACCGGCATCCGCCGTCTTGAGCGCCGTATCGGCCAGACCCTTACGGGCACCGTGCGTGGAGATGAAGTACTCCAGCATGGTCAGGCCCTCGCGGAAGTTCGCGATGATCGGCTGCTCGATGATCTCGCCGATGCCACCGGTGATCTTCTTCTGCGGCTTGGCCATCAGACCACGCATACCGGCCAGCTGCTTGATCTGGTCGGCGGAACCACGGGCGCCGGACGCGTTCATCATGTAGACGGAGTTGAACCCGTCGTCGTCCTGCGAGAGATGGTCGAACATGCGGTCCCGGACGTCGTTCGTCACCTGGGTCCACTTGTCGATCACCTTGTTGTAGCGCTCGCGGTTGGTGATGATGCCCTTGCGGTGCTGGTCGACGATGCCGCTGACGACCGCCTGTGCCTCGGCGATGATGTCCTTCTTCTCGGGCGGGATGATGATGTCGTCGATCCCGATCGAGATACCGCCCTCGGTGGCGTGGTAGAAGCCCAGCGCCTTGAGGTCGTCGAGGAAGTTCATGCACTTGGTGACGCCCAGTTTGTGGTGCACCTCGCCCACGATCTTCGCCAGCTGCTTCTTGCCGAGCGGCTGGTTCACGTAGTCCATTTCCTCGGGCATGATCCGGTTGAAGAGGATCCGGCCCGGGGTGGTCTCGATCATGCCCTCGGGGAACCGCACCCGCACGCGCGAATGCTTTCCGATGAGTCCCGCCTCGAAAGCCGCCAGTGCGTCGGCCGAGTTCGAGAACGCCTTGCCCTCGCCCTTGCCGCCGTGCCGCTCGAGCGTCAGGTAGTAGCAGCCGAGCACCATGTCCTGGCTCGGCGTGGCGACCGGTTCGCCGCTGGCCGGTGACAGGATGTTGAGCGGGGACAGCATCAGCATCCGCGCCTCGAGCTGCGCCTCGTAGCCCAGCGGCACGTGCACGGCCATCTGGTCGCCGTCGAAGTCGGCGTTGAAGGCGGCG
>CAZJMO010000218.1:0-3160 GCA_964547085.1 uncultured Fibrobacteraceae bacterium
CCGGGTCGTTGCTGGCGTTGCTGCTGGCCGCCGGGCGGTTCAGCCCGGGGCTCTACCAGGTCTGTTACGAAGTGCTGCCGTACTTCGACAAGTTCCGCGTGCCGTCGATGATCATGGTGTTGCCGGCGCTGGCGCTGGCGGTGCTGGCGGGGCTGGGCGCGACCGCGCTGGCCGATCCGACCGTCACGCGGGCGCAGTCGTTGAAGCGCCTGGCGTGGGGGCTGCTGGCGGTCGGTGGCGTGGCGTTGCTGGCCGGCATGGCGGGGTTCGGCCAGGGAGCGTACCGGGAGACATTGACCAGGTTGGCTGCGGGCGGCGGCAAGCAGGCTGCTTCGGTGATTCTGGACGCGGCGTGGAACCTGCATCGCGCCTTGCTGGTGCGGCAGGGACTGGTGCTGGCTGCGGCCGGGGGCGCCATGCTGCTGGCGGCCCGGAAGCCGGCGTTTCGAGTGATGTGGCTGGTGCCCGTGCTGGCGCTGTTGCTGCTGGTGGATCTGGGGAGCGTGGCGCGGCTGGTCACGCATCCGGAGCGGTCGCTGGTCGAGGTGGTCCGGGATACGGACGGTCGCGGCCGACTGGCGCCGGCCTCGCGGCTGGTGCGGACGTGGCAGGGACCGGCGCGGACGCAGGTCGAGCCTCAGGTGGCCGACGCGCTGCGGGATATGGTGGGACACGGCCGCCTGTTCCCGCTGGGCAACGATTCGATGACCAACGCCTACATGACCGCGGGCGTCCGGTCTCTCGGCGGCTATCATCCGGCCAAACCGGCGGCGGACGAGGCGGTGCGGCGGCGGCTGTTCGGCCGGACACCGGCGGGACACCTGGCGCGGTGGCTGTCGGCGACCGCGGTCAGCTACCCTGGCGTTTTTTCGGAGGACATCCTCGCGATGTTGCGCGACAGTGGGCTGGAACTCGAATCGCCCGGACAGCGGGCGGGTCGCGCCACGCTCTACCGGGTGCGGGATCCGCTGCCGCGCGCGCGATTGGTCGACCGCTGGCGACTGGTCACGATGTTGCCGGAAGGGGACGCGCTGGCGCCGTTCCTGGACGCCGTCGCCGACGGAACGCACGATCCGACCGCCGAGACGATCCTCGATCAGGAGCCGCAGCCTGCCCCGCAGACCGGGCAGGAGGCGTTGCCGGAGCCGGTTTTCGTCGCGGACGGGGTCAACGAGGTCGTGCTGCGCGTGGCGACGCCGCGTCCGGCCCTGCTTTTGCTTGCCGATCTCGCAGCCCCGGGCTGGGAGGTCGACATCGATGATGAGCCGGCGACGCTCCTGCGCGCCGATCTCATCCTGCGTGCGGTGGCGCTGCCCGAGGGCGACCACGAGGTCCGTTTCCACTATCACGACCCCGCGTTGCAGTGGGGTCTCGCCCTGGCTCTGACCGGAGTCCTGGGCGTATTGATTCTGCTGGTGGTGTCCTGGCGCCGGGATCGGTTCCAGGTCGCCGCCGTTGCCGATGGGGACATGAGCGAACGTCATGGAGATGAACGTTAAGCAGCCCGAGCGGGCGCGGGTCGAACGACCCATCGTGGTCGTGCCGACGTACAACGAGGCCGACAACATCGGCCGGCTGGTGCCGCAGATCCTCGCGCAGGATCCGCGGCTGTCGGTGCTGGTCGTGGACGACAGTTCACCGGACGGCACGGCGGACGTGGTGCGAAAGCTGCCGCAATTCGGCGGGCGCGTGAAGTTGCTCCTGCGCGCGGAGAAGGAGGGGCTCGGCGCGGCCTATCGCGCCGGCTTCAGGTGGGTGCTCGACAACACCGACCACGACGCGATCTTCGAGATGGACGCCGACTTCAGTCACGAACCGTCGGCGCTGCCGCAGTTCCTGCGTGAGATCGCCGTCAACGACCTCGTGGTCGGCAGTCGCTACCTGCAGGGCATCACCGTGGTGAACTGGCCGCTCAGCCGGCTGATCCTGTCGGTCGGCGCCAATCTCTACGCCAAGCGGATCACCGGCCTGCCCATCAAGGACTGCACCGGCGGGTTCAAGTGCTTCCGTCGCGAGGTCCTGGAGGCCATGCCGCTGGACCGCATCAAGAGCGACGGCTACAGCTTCCAGATCGAGATGAACTACCACGTCTGGAAGCGGGGATTCCGCATCAAGGAGATCCCCATCATGTTCGTGGACCGGCTGGTCGGCGTCAGCAAGATGTCGCGCCGGATCATCTGGGAGGCCACCTGGATGGTCTGGGCGCTGCGTCTGAAACGCATTTCCTGAGGACTGATTTGGCAACCCGGCTCGGCATCGTCATCATCCACTACAACACCCCGGCCGACCTCGGGCGGTGCCTCGAGTCGCTGCGCGAGCAGGCGCCGTCGTGCGATCACGAGGTGATCGTGGTCGACAACGCGAGCACGGCGCCCGGGCTGGACCAGCTGCAGGACCGTTTTCCCGACGTGCGCTGGATCCGCAACACCGAGAACATCGGTTACGGGCGCGGCTGCAACCGGGGCATGGCCGCCGTTCCCGCGGACTACCACCTGGTGCTGAACCCGGACATCGTGGTTTTGCCCGGCGCGATCGACGCGCTGCTCGACTTCGCCGACGGGCATCCGCGCGCCGGCCTGATCGGGCCGCAGCTGCTCAACGAGGACGGCACCGTCCAGGAATCCTGCCGTCGGTTCTACACGTTCTGGACGCTCCTGCTGCGGCGCACGCCGCTGGGCCGGCTGCGTCCGAACAGCCGCACCGTCCGTCGCCATCTCATGCGCGATTTCGACCACGCGGCGGCGAGGCCGGTGGACTGGGTCCTCGGCGGATGCCTCCTGGTGCGGCGAGCGGCGCTGGACCGCTGCGGACCCATGGACGAGCGGTTCTTCCTCTATTTCGAGGACGTCGACTGGTGCTACCGCATGTGGCAGTGCGGATTCGAGGTCGTCTACACTCCGGACGCCCGCTTCGTCCACCGACACCGCCGCAGCAGCGCCGGCGGAGCCTTCACGCGGAGCTTCTGGCTCCATCTGGGGAGCCTGATCTCGTTCTACGAGAAGTGGAGCATGCTGGTCTACGCGGTCAAGAAGTGGCGCCGACCGCTCGAGGTGACGCTGCACTGGCTGCTGGACATGGTGTTGCTGGCGGTCGCGCTCCTGGGGGCGTACGGCGTGCGGCGCCTGGCGCAACCGCTCTTCGACACCGACCTGCTGCCGCT
>CAZJMO010000218.1:3170-6228 GCA_964547085.1 uncultured Fibrobacteraceae bacterium
GTACGGCGGGTGGCTCGGGTACGCGGCGATCCTGGTGACGGTGGCGTTCGTGATGATGGGGCGCTATCGCGTGCAGCGACGGACGAGCGGCCCGGTTCGCGGCGCGCATCTGAAGCAGATGGGACTGGTGACGCTGCTCCTGCTGTCGGGGTCGTACCTGGGGCGGGACCAGGTGGTCAGCCGCGCGGTCCTGGCGGTTCTGCTGGTCTTCTACACCGGGCTGACGGCCTGGGCCAGCGGTGTCGTCGGGCGTCTGCACCGCCGGCTCGAACGCGGATATCTGGCGCTCGAGCGGACCCTGCTGGCGGGACCTCGCGACGCGCTTGCCGGCTGGCTCGCCGACAGCGGCGATCCCCGCCGGATGGGCGTCGACGTGGTCGGTTACGTGACCGATGCGACCGCGCCGCCGTCCGGTCATCCGGCGCTCGGAGGCGGCGAGGTGCCCTGGCTCGGATCGACGGACGACCTCGCCGACCTCGCCGAACGGCATCGGGTTTCGCAGGTCGCGTTCTGGGATCTTCCGGGAACGGGCGCCGGCGCGCAGCGGACTCTGGTCCGGCTGCGCCTGGAGCGGATCCGGATGCGCTGGATCCTGGCCGAAGCGTGGTTGCTGGCGGCCGGCGCGCGGGCGGAGGATTTCGGGAGTGCGGCCAGCGGCGTCCTGGATCCCGACGACAGCCACGTCCTGCGTCGCGGCATCGTGCGACCGCTGGAGATCCTGGCGGCGCTGCCTCTGCTGGTGACCGGCGGCCTGCTCGCGATCGGGCGGCGCCGGCGACAGCGACGCGGCGAAGTGCGACTGGAGACGGTCGACCTCCTGCACGGCGACGGGCATCAGGATCGGTTGCGGATCGCGGTCGCGGCCGACGGAAGGGCGCTGCCGCTGTGGTGGCAACGCGATCTGGCGCGGGCGCTGCTTGCGGGCCGGATCGGCCTCGTCGGCGCACCGCTGAGGGCCTCGAACGGCGCGGCCGACATCGCCGGATTGCTGCGGGACACGGCCTCGGCGAGGCCGGGACTCACCGGGGAGTGGGCCGTCGCGGGCGAGTCCGCGGGACGTCCTCGCTGCCGTCGCCTGAGAAGTATGTTCATGAATCCCGGGGGATGGACGGCGGACGCCGATCCGGCCGGAGAGACGATGCCCCGCGAAAGCGGGGAGGAGGTCCAGTGACCATGACGACGAACCGTATCCGGTGTCGCATCATCCTGTTGCTGAGTTGTCTGCTGGTGGTGTCGGCCTGGTCCCAGACACCGACCTTCCGGCCGATGATGACGGGTTCGCGGGTGACAGCGGTGGAGGCGGTCGACGGCCGCATCTACGCCGGGCTCGACAAGGGCGGCGTCGTCGAATGGGATCCGCAGACGCAGTCGACGCTCCGCAATTTGACGCGCGCCGACGGTCTGGGCGGTCATTTCGTGCACGACATCGCCTGGTCGGGACAGAAGCTCTGGATCGCCACGGCCGAAGGCGGGCTGACGGCCATCACCGACCCGGGCGGTCCCGCCGAGAGCATGAAGCGCTACAACAGCGCGCTGTCGTCGATGGACATCAACGCCGTGTCCGCGCAGATGGTCGGCAACACCGAACGTGTCTATTACGGCACCAACGGCGACGGAATCGGCGAGATCGCCAGCGGGTTGCCGGGCGCGTTCTACACGACGCTCGACGGACTCGTCGACGACACCGTGATCGATCTGGCGTTGACGGACGGACAGCTCATCATCGCGACGCCGAGCGGCCTTTCGCGGTTCGCGGACAACAGCTTCATCAACGAGACGTACGCAGAGGCGGGAATCGGCGCGGTGAACGCTCTCGAGGTCACCGCCGACGGTCGGGTGTGGGCCGCCACCGATGACGGCGTGGCGCGGTGGGACCCCTCGAACGGCGTGTGGGAGCATGTCGCCGGTGGAACCAACACGTATCTGGATCTGGCTGTCGCCGGCGATGTCGTCTTCGGATTGTCGAGCTTCAACACAGTGGTCCGGATCGACGGCGAGACGATCACGAGTCCTGCACTTCCGGCGGCTCCGGACGGCCTCCGTTCGAGGAGCTATGTGCTCGTCGTCGCGGGGGAGGACATCTGGGCCGGCGGCGACCTGGCGGATAGCGACCCGCTGTACAGCGGGTCCCTGGCCCGGCAGTGCGCGTTGGTGAGACTGGAAGACCCGTCGGGAGAAATCCATACCTTCGATACGTGCCGGATGGGGGCCGGGGGCGGATTCGACGGTGTGGCCATCGACGCGAGCGGCCGCGCTTGGCTGGGCGATCGGGAAGGCGATGGGTTGGCGGCGTTCGACGGTGACCACTGGTACAACGTCGGGCAACGGGCCACCGCGGCCAACGACTCCCTCGGCCTGTTCGATGTCACCGGTGGTCTGCTGGCCATGGCGGCCGACGGTGACGACATCTGGTTCAACCAGTTCTCCACCGGCGTGATCCGTTTTCGTCCGGCCGCAACGACCGGCGGCGTGGAACAGTGGGATCTCATGAAGACCGAGGATTCGCCGTTGCAGGGTGACATGCATCTCTGCATCGCCGTCCATCCCGACGGTCCGGTGTTCTTCGGGACCAACGCCGACGACTGGGGCGGGACGGACAACTCGGTCCTCGGCGCGGACATCCTGCTGGACGGCGACCACTGGCGCCGCGACGACGCCTGGATGCACGTCGATGCGGCGACGCTCGGCGGCAACCTCGTCACTGCGATCGCCTTCGAGAGACGCGATGTCGTCTGGTTCGCGGTCAGCAGCGTGGGCCTCGTTCGCTGGGACGTCAACGGCCGGAACAACGGACCAGACGCCCCGCTGACGTGGACCGATCCCTCGGACGACTGGTGGTCTCCGCCGCTGTCCGGCGTGGTCGGCAGCGATCTCGAGCTGAAAGCGACGACGGCCATCATCGCCGGCGACGACGGCACGATCTGGGCCGGCGGCGAGGGCGTGACGCACTTTTCCTACGAGCCGTCCCTGGACCTGTTCGACGGCGTCGAGTACGCGAGGTTGCTCGGTGACGGGGACGAGAAGGAATACGCGCTGGTGGAAGGGTGGCTCAGCAAGA
>CAZJMO010000219.1:0-6147 GCA_964547085.1 uncultured Fibrobacteraceae bacterium
GCGGATCTGGTTGCCCTCCTCGACGTGCCAGTGGATTCCCGACGCCGCCCCCGGCGCGTGCGGTCCTTCGGGACCGCCCACGTGCAGGACCAGCGCCGTGACCTGGGCGATGTTCTCGCGGTCGCTCGCGTACCGGTTGTGCATCACGAGCCGCGAACCGTGGAACCGGTCCGTCCAGTGGCAGACCTCGCAGGTCTCGCGCGCCGGGCGCAGGTTCTGCACCGGCGCGGGAATCGGTCGGTTGAATTCGTCCGTGAGCACCGCGACGACCTGCCGCATGCCCGACAGCTTGGCGCGCACGAACCACGACGCGCCGGGGCCGATGTGGCATTCGACGCAGGTGACGTGCGCGTGCGGCGAAGACGCGTGTGCGGTCGCCTCGGGGGTCATGACCTCGTGGCAGACGGTCGAGCAGAACTCGTTGGAATCCGTGTAGTGGTAGGCCTCGTAGCTGAAAAGCCCGACGCCCATGAGCACCACGAACGTCACCACCGCGACGGTCGCGGCCTTGCGGATGAAGTGCCCGCTGCCGAGTTCGCCGAACGAGTGGCGCCGGCCCTCGCGACGCTCGCGCGAGCGCCGCAACACGTTGCCGACGAGGATCAGGATCACGCCCAGGCCCAGGAAACCCGGCATGACCATGAAACCGATGAGGTCGACGTAGGGATTGGATTCGTGGCCGGCCAGAGAGTTGTAGAGGTAGAGGAAGAAGAGCAGGACCATCAGGAAGATCGTGACCAGGATGAGCATGCTGCCCGCGGCGGCGAGCCAGTTGTCCCAGAAGACCGGCAATCGGTCGGTGAACCAGGTCTGGAACCGCTCGGGGAAGGCACGTCGACGTTGGGGCGAGTCGACCATCACGGGCACCTCCGGCTTACGGGGTCGCGTCGGCGCTGGAGGCGTGAGGATATCAGGACCGGAGGAGATAAACCAGAGACGATTGGTGCGGACTCGTCGGCGTCAGGCCGCCGCCGCGGCGTCCCTCGAGGCGGGAAAGCCGGCCAGGCCCATGCCGACGATGAGCCAGAACAACAGCGCCACCTCGGCGTCGCCGAAATTCCACTCGAAGGTGCCCGCCACCATCAAGGCCACCCAGGCGCCGATCGCGCCGAGGCACCAGACGCGGGCGAGGTCGCGATCATCGGGCGGGCCGCGCCGGGCCGCGCCTTGGAGTGCACGCCAGCGCCGGAGCAGTTGCAGCAGCGCCGCGATCAGGAACGCCAACGCGAGCGCCAGACCGGGAAGACCCCAGACCACCGCGAACATCACGATGTTGCTGTGCAGATGGCCCTGGATCTCCACGTCCGGCCGCCCGGCGTGGTGCGCGCGGTAGAGGTTCTTGAGATCGCAGTCGCCGACGCCGGTGACCGGATTCTCGGCGACCCACTGCCAGCCCGTCTCCCACATCAGCACGCGCTGGGTGTTGGTCGCATCGGCCGGGTTGAACGCCGACACCAGGCGGGTCTTCAGCGCGCCCGGCAGGAGCACCACCACGACCACGCCGACGGCCGCGAGCGCCGCCAACCAACGCGGGCGCCACAGCACGACGATCACCGCCGCACCGGCCGCGAATCCGAGCCAAGCGCTTCGGGTGAGCGTCAGCAACAGGCAGGCCAGCACCGCCGCCAGCGCCGCCGCGGCCCAGAGCTTGTGCCGACGACGCCGCACCAGCAGGACCGCCGCCAGCAGCACCAGCCCCACGAGCATGAGCAGGCCGCCGCCGGTCATGTAGCCGGCCATCGGATCGGCGCGTCCGACGAGCTGGCCGGTCTGGTCGTAATGGGTCCCGCCACCGCCGAGATACTCGCTCACGCCGAGGGTCGCCGAGACGACCGCGCCCAGCGCCAGCGCGCCGAGAATGCCCAGGCTCCACCGCCTGGATCGGCCCGCACCGGCGGCCACCCAGATGGGCGCCAGCAGATACCAGCGACGTGCGTAGACCAGGCTCTGCCCCGGCTCCGTCGACAGCGGGATCATCGCCAGCGCCCAGATCACCAGCGCCAGCGCCGGCCATTCCAGCCCGGTCCAGCCCGGCGCCCGCCCCCGCGCCCAGCGCGCGAACAGGAGCACCAGCCCCAGGCCCAGAACGGTCTGGCTGACGGCCACCGAGAGGGTGGCCGGCAGCGCCAGCAGGATCAGCAGGATCCCGATCGTGTGGTCGAGACGACGCGGCACGATCAGCTTTCGCTATCCACGGCCAGCAGGTGCACCTGACCCGCGAGTTCCAGGAATACGTCACGCACGGCCGACTTCTCGCCCTGCAGCATCAGCGGCTTGCCCTCGTCGCCACCCTCGCGGATCCGCATCTCGATGGGAATCTGCGCCAGCAACGGCAGATCGAACTGCTTGGCCATGCGGGCGCCGCCGCCGGTGCCGAAGATGTCGTAACGCTTGTTGGTGTCCGGACACTGGAAGTAGCTCATGTTCTCGACGATGCCGAGCACGGGCACCTGGACCTGGCGGAACATCTGCACGCCGCGGCGTACGTCCGCGAGCGCCACTTCCTGCGGTGTCGTCACCATCACGACGCCCGCGACGGGCACCTGCTGCACCAGCGTGAGCTGCGCGTCGCCGGTGCCGGGCGGCATATCCACCACGAGGTAGTCGAGGTCGTCCCAGTGCGTGTCCTTGAGGAACTGCTTGACCGCGCTGAAGACCATGGGGCCGCGCCAGATGACGGCCTGTTCGGGGTCGATCAAAAGGCCCATGCTCAGGATCTGCAGGCCATGCGCCTGGCCGGGATGGATCTTGCGGTCCTCGGTGACCTCGGGCGGTTCCTGCACACCGAGCATCGTGGGCAGCGACGGGCCGTAGATGTCGGCGTCCAGCAGACCCACGCGATGGCCTTCCTCGGCGAGCGCCAGGGCCAGATTCACCGCGATCGTGCTCTTGCCGACACCGCCCTTGGCGCTGGCCACGGCGATCACGCGTTTCACACCGGGCAGCTTCTTGCGGTCGGCCCACGGGTCGGGCGACTGGCCGTGCGAGCCCTCGGGCGCGGCCTTCTTCTTGGCCGCAGACTGATCGTCGATCTCGACCGAGACCGAGAGCACGCCCGGCATTTGGCGCAGGCGCTCGATGGCGGCCTGCCGCACCGCGGCGATGGTCTCTTCCTTCTCCGAGGTGCGGACGATCTCGACCAGGAGCTCGCCGTCTTCGAATTCCACCTTCCCGACCAGGTCGATCTTCACGATGTCGACCTTGGTGCCGGGCACCTTCACCTCGCGCAGGGCCGCGAGGACGTCGTCACGGGTCAGGCTCACAGTGTTGCCTCCGATATGGTGATGTCTGAAATCGGCGCGTCAAAGGTGCACCGAACTTGCCCGCTTGGCAACCGCACGCCAGAATAAGGGTGTCGCCCCGGACCTGCTCTTTCGTTGCGAGGTCGTCGTGGATCGGATCACAGCCGTGCTCATCGTCCGCAACGAGGCCGCGCGCCTGCCCGCGTGCCTGGCCAGCCTCCGCGGCGTTGCCGACCGCGCCGTCGTTCTCGACACCGGCAGCGACGACGGCACCGTGGCCATGCTCGAGCGCCTGGCGGCCGATCCCGCCCAGGAGCCGCCCGTCTCGTGGTCGCGACGCCCGTTCGACGATTTCTCGCGCACCCGGACGGCCGCCATCGGCATGGTCGAGACCCCGTTCTTCCTCTGGATCGACGCCGACGAGCGCCTCTCCCCGGCGCTGGCCCGCGAGATCATCGACCTGCAACAGCGGAACCACCTGGACCGGCACGACCTCTGGCGCCTCCCGCGCGAGAACCGCGTCCTGGGCCGCGTGATGCGCGCCCGCAGCCTGGTCGGCCAGACCGTCGCGCGACTCGCCCGCACCGGCCGCGTCCGGCTGTCCGGCGAGCCCGTGCACGAGGGCCTGGTCCCGCTGGACCCGGAATGCGTCCCGGGCCTGCTGACCGCGCCGCTGGAGCACGAGGTGCTGACCTCGGTCCGGTCCTATCTCGCCAAGATCGACCACTACACGACGCTCGAGGCGCAGGCCGGCCACAGCCGCTACGGCGTCCTGCAACCGCTGCACTTCGCGATCACCGGGCCGACCGTTTTCTGGCGCGAGTACGTGTGGCGAGGGTGTTGGCGAGACGGCCGCGCGGGACTGGTCTGGGCCTCGTTGAGCGCCTGGTCGGCCATCCGGCGGTCGTGGAAGGTGCTGCGGAGCCCGCGCTAGCGGAGGCCGAGGGTGCTGACGAGCATGCTCACGATACGTTCGTGGTCGAAGGCCAGCTCCGGCAACTCGTCCAGCGGGAACCAGCGGGCCACCGCCGCGTCGTCGCCGCCGACGACCTCGGGCAACTCGCCCACGAGCTCGGCCACGTAGACGATCGACACGGTGTGGCCGCGCGGATCGCGGTCGGGCCGGCCGAAGGTGTGGAACTGGCGCCAGGGCAACCCGTCAAGACCGGTTTCCTCGGCCAGCTCCCGCGCTACGGCGAGATCCGGCTCCTCGCCGTACCCGACGAACCCGCCGGGAATCGCCCACTCCCCGGCGAACGGTTCGCGGCCGCGCTGGACCAGCAGCAGGTGGTGTCGGACCGAACCGCCCGGGCGGGGCCGGCGCACGAGCACCGCTCCGTCCACGGTCAGCGCGGGATTGCGAAAACGAGGTCGCAGGCAGTCGCCGTCCATGGCGTTACTTGTCCTTCGTGAACGACGCCAGGGCCTCGTCGCAGCTCTCGTGCGTATCGAAGACGAGCTTCAACTGCGTGACGTTCAGGATGTTGTCGATCCGCGGCGAGACCTCGCAGATCTTCATCACGCCGCCGTTCTTCTTGAGCGTGTGGAACGCCGAAACCAGAATGCCGAGGCCGGTCGAGTTGATCCACGTTACCTTGGACATGTTCAGCACGATGTCGACGTAACCTTCCTTGATCAGCGTCTTGATCTCGGTGTGGAACTTCTCGTAATCCGGTCCGCCCATGATCTTACCGGACAGGTTCAGGATCATGACCTCACCCTTGGGCGTCTGCTGGATCTTCATCGACATCTTCCTCTGCGCTGGATGGAACGCGGCCGCAACCGATCGCGACCTGATCTCGGAGGACACCGGATCAGAATGCCTTGATCGAACCCCGGAGGCAAGGCCCGACTGGACCGGGGCCGCCATGATCTGCTAGATTCCGGCGTCACCCACGCATACAAGCCGCCCGGAGGAAAGGTCTCACGATGTCCGCCGTTCGCCCCCCGGTCCTTGCCGGATCCTGGTATCCCGCCGATCCCGCCCTGCTCCGCGCCCGCGTCGAGGACTATCTCGCCGGCGCCGACCCGGCACAGGTCCCCGCCGGCGCCCCGATCGTCGCGCTCGCGCCGCACGCCGGCTACGACTACAGCGGCGCCGTGGCCGGCAAACTCTACGGCCTCCTACGCGGTCGCGCCTTCGACGCCGTGTTCATCCTGGCCCCGAGCCACCGTTCCCGCCTCGACCGTCCCGCGCTGAGCAGCCTGGATGCCTTCGCCACACCGCTGGGCGAGGTGCCGGTGGCCATGGACATCGTGCGCGAACTGGCCGCCACCGGCGCCTTCGAGATCAACGACCGCGCCCACGCCTTCGAGCACGCGGTGGAGATCCAGTTGCCGCTGTTGCAGGCCGCGTTGCCGGCCGGCACGCCGATCGTGCCGATCCTCGTCTCGCACCTTTCGACCGCCCGCCGCGACCAGGCCGCCCGCGCACTCGATCGCTGGCGCGACGGCCGTCACCTCTTCCTGGTCTCCAGCGACTTGACGCATTACGGCGCCGACTACGGCTACGTCCCGTTCACCGACGACATCCCGGCCCGCCTGGAAAAGCTCGATACCGGCGCCTTGCTGCGGTTCCTCGCCCACGACGGACCGGGCCTGCTGGCTTACGGCGAGGAGTCGGGCATCACCATGTGCGGCCTCGACGCGGCGGCGCTGGCGCTGGCTGGCCCCGCGCCGGCCGATCACCAGTCCGCATTGCTGGAATACGCCCGCAGCGCAGACCGCGCGGGCGACTTTTCGCTCTCGGTGAGCTATGCCGCCGCCATGATCTGCGACCCCGCGTACGTCGGTCTCGCCTCCGACCCGAAGCCGGAAACCGAAGACGCGTCGAGCACTCTTACCGACGCCGACCGCCGTCTGCTGCTCCGCCTCGCGCGCGCCGCCGCCGCAGCCGCCGTCGTCA
>CAZJMO010000220.1:0-4775 GCA_964547085.1 uncultured Fibrobacteraceae bacterium
CCCCGAGGTCCGCGACGCGGTGATCCAGACGATCCTGCACGTTGCGCGACAATTCCCGGTGATCCGCTTCGACGCCGCCATGACCCTGGCCCGCAAGCACTTCCAGCGGCTGTGGTTTCCCACGCCCGGCGACGCCGGCGCCATCCCCTCGCGCGCCGAATTCGGCATGTCCCGCGAGCAGTTCCGCGACCTGATGCCGGTGGAGTTCTGGCGCGAGGTGGTGGATCGCGTGGCCGCCGAGGTGCCCGACACGCTGCTGCTGGCCGAGGCGTTCTGGCTCATGGAGGGCTATTTCGTACGCACCCTGGGCATGCACCGCGTCTACAACAGCGCGTTCATGAACATGCTCAAGATGGAAGAGAACCTGAAGTACCGGCAGACGATCAAGAACGTGCTCGAGTTCAGTCCGGCGGTGCTGCAGCGCTTCGTCAACTTCATGAACAATCCCGACGAGCGCACCGCCGTCGAGCAGTTCGGCAAGGGCGACAAGTACTACGGGGTCGCGATCCTGATGGTCACCATGCCCGGCCTGCCGATGTTCGGCCACGGCCAGGTCGAAGGCTTCGCCGAGAAGTACGGCATGGAATACAAGAGAGCGTACTGGGACGAACCGGTGGACGGCGGTATGGTCGCGCGTCATGAACGCGAGGTCTTCCCGCTCATGCGCCGCCGCGCCCTCTTCGCCGGCGCCGAGAACTTCGCGCTCTTCGACTTCGTGACCGACGACGGTCGCGTCGACGAGAACGTCTTCGCCTACACCAACCGGCACGAGGGCGAGCGCGCACTGATCCTCTACAACAACGCCTACCAGGAGACGTCCGGCCGGATCCACACCAGCAGCGCGATCAACACGGCCGACGCCGACGCCGAGCCGTTGCTGGTCCGCCGCAACCTGGCCGACGCTCTGGCGCTCAATACCGATCCGGGCGTCTACTACGCCTTCCGCAATTTCGTCAACGGCCAGGAACTCCTGCGCAGCGGAGCCGACCTCGCCCGCGGCGGCCTCTGGGCGGAATTGTGCGGCTACGGGTACCAGACGTTCCTGAACTGGCGGGAGATCCACGACCACGACGGCCGCTGGAGCGCGCTGGAACAGAGTCTACAGGGTCGTCCGGTGACCTCGGTCAACGCCGCCCTGCGTGAGATGGAGCTGACGCCGGTCCTCGATCTCCTCGACGGCGTCGACAGCGTTTCAGCGTGGCGGGACGTGCAGGCCGGTCGGCCGGAAGGCCCGGCGACCGCGATGGTCGCGGCCCTGGCCCGCGCCCGGGAATTGGCTGGACGCCAGCCGGCCGAGAATCCGCCGGACGCCGACACGCTGGCGCTCGAACTGGTCGCCATGGCGGCCCCGCGGCCGACCACGACCGGAACCGACGACGAGGCAACGCCCATGACAGTCGGGCTGGCGACCGCATACCTGACCTGGCGGCTCCGCCTGCTCTGCGAAGCGATGGGCACCGAGGTCCCCTCCGAACCAGGCGCCGACGCGCCCGCCTCCGTCGGCGCGGCCTTCCGCCTGACCGAAGACGATCTGATGATCTTCCAGCACCGGATCGAAACGCACCTCGCGGCCGTCCTTCCTGCGAACACCGACGCCGGCCGGGTCCTCGCCGTGGCCGAACTGCTGTCCCGGCACGACGATCTCCTGGCACCGCAACCGCGCCCGGCGCTGACCCGGCTGTTCGACGACCGCACCGCCCAGAACGTATTGCACGCGAACCGCTTCGAGGGTTCATGGTATTTCAGCAAGGACCATTTCGAGATGCTCGTCGAGAGCGCGATCACCGCCCTGCCGGCGCTGGGCGTCCTGCCGGCCGCGACGGCCGCCACATCCGGCGCGCGCCTGCTCGATCTGGCGGCCGAATGCGGATACCGCCAGCAGACCATGCTCGATCGGCTCGAAGCAGAGATTGGGGCTACCGACAACGGCCCTGATCCTGTATCCTGATTCCGTGGTCTTGATGCAACGGACACCAGCACCCCGACGGCCCCAGCTGGTGTACGCGGCTCTCGTTGCGCTCCTGTTCAGCGTTGCCGCGACCACTGGTGCCGCGACCCCGGTCGAGCTCGTTGTAGCTCCCGATGGGGGTACGCCGTTTTCTACCCTCTCCGGCGCGGTGGCTGCGGCTCCTCCCGGCAGCATCATCCGCATCCGACCCGGCATCTACCGCGAGACCATCGTCATCGACAAGAGCCTCAGCCTCGTGGGTACCGACGCCGGTCAGGGCGTGCGCCTCGACGGCGAGGGACGCCGCCCGGTCATCCGCGTCCAATCCGCCGTGACCTGCCGATTCGAGAACCTCGTGCTGCACGACGGCATCGACCTTTCCGGCGGCGGCGCCCTGCTCAGCAACGGCGCCGTGGCCGACTTCATCAACTGCACCTTCCACGACAACACCGCGCGCAAGGACGGCGGCGCCGTCCTCCTCCGCGACGCGGGGACATGGGTCGAGTTCGTCGGCTGTCATTTCCAACGCAACCGCGCCGGCGGAAACGCCGGTGCCGTGGCCGTGTTCGACGGCGCGGAACTCACGCTGCGGGCCAGCACCTTCTTCGCCAACGTCGCGGTCGGGATCTGCGGCGGTGTCGCCGACCAATCCGCCGCACCGCTGGTCGTGGAGGATTGTCTGTTTATCGAGAACCAGGGCCTCGAGTGCGGCGCGATCCGCGTCCTGGACTCCCCCGCGCGGATTGTCGGCAACACCTTCTTCAAGAACGCGTCGCTCGACGGCGCTTCGGTCTACGTCCACGACAACGCCGCCGAGTTGACCCTCTCGGTGACGAACAACATCTTCGCCGGCGACCTGGACGGTGCCGGCCTCCGCATCCCGGACACGCACCATCGAGGCTGCAACCTCTATTCGGACAACCTCGCCGGCCCGCTCCTGGAGGCATCTCCCAACGAGGACGAGATGGTCGCCGACCCCGGTTTCTGCGATTTTCGCGACCTCGACCTCACCCTGCGCCGGACATCCCCGGCGTCGGGCCGCACGTCGGACTGCGGCCGCATCGGCGCCCTCGACGTGGGCTGCCTCGAGGGCCTCGAGGCCCGGCAGACCCCGGCGCCGCACCGCCGCGTCCACTGATCCCGATCGGACACCGCCGATGACCGCCAAGGACAACGAGGATCGCCAGATCGAACGCGACATCCGCAGCCATCGCCGCGCCAGCCTCGCCGACACCCTCGCCGGCCGCGACGGCGGCGGACACCTGCGCGGCGCGAGCCCCACGCCGCTTCTGCAACGCGCCTTATTCGAGGTCGAGCAGTATCTGGACGTTCACCTGGACGACACCGCCGGCAGCCTGCGCGCCGTGATCCTGCGCCGCCTCGAGGCGCAGCCGGAGTTGCTCGCCGCCGGCCTGGGCGATCCGGCGAGAACGATCTCCACATGGCTCGAAACGGTGCTCGCGACGCCGGCCGCGTTGGCCGACCTGGTTCGCGAAACGGACATGCTCTGGGGCGAGCAGTACGCGGAGAAGCCGCATTTCGACACGCCCGGATCGGCGCCCGCGCCCGACGATCCGTACACCACGGCCGGCGTCAACCGGCTCCTGACCGGACTGCGCGACCGCTGACCGCCGCGCCTGCTCGTCAGGCCAGCTCCCGCGCCAGCGCCGTCGCGTCCTCGACCAGGGCGTCGGGATGCTCGGCCGCGAGCGTCGCTGCCGGCACCAGTCCCCACCCGACCGCCACGGTTCGCGCGCCCAGACTCCGCCCGGCACGGATGTCGTTGGGGCTGTCGCCCACCATGATCGCGAGCCGCGGATCCAGATCCAGCCCCTCGAGACACGCCGCGAGATGGGCGGGGTCGGGCTTGCGGCGCACCACGTCGTCGCCGCCCACCACGCGCTCGAACCGCCCGGTGAGATCCAGGCCGTCGAGCACCGCCATGGTGAACTGCCGCGGCTTGTTCGTCGCCACGAAGAGCGGTCGATCCGACAGCCCGTCCAGCACGCCCTCGACCCCGCGGTACGGCCGCGTCGCGTCGAGCAGGTGCACCGCGTAGTGCTCGGCGAAAAGATCCAGCGCGGTCGCCAGGAGAGACTGCGGCACCGGTTGCGAGCGCCGACCGGTCGCGATGTCGTGCGCAAGGACCCGTTCCAGCAGACGCTGCACGCCGTCGCCGACGTAGCCGATGACCACGGGCGCCGGGAGCGGCGCGAGGTCGAGGGCGCTGCGGACGTGGTTGGCGGACGACGCGAGGTCGGTGCCGGTGTCGACGAGCGTCCCGTCCAGATCGAAGATGACGGCCCGTTCCCGGGCCGGGATGTCACTGGTCATATCCTGCTCCTCACGGCAGCCTGCAACCAGGTCTTGCGTCCACGTGCCGCCGCATCAGAATGGGGGAACCCAAGGAGGGATCGGAATGTCCGAAAAGAAGGCCGACAAGCAAGGCGAGGCAAGCCGCGCGAAGCGCCGGCGCCCGCGGTTCGCGGCCGACAACGACGGTGGACGCGTCTCGCGCCCGCTGCTCGTGGCGCTCGTGGTGATCCTGGCCGGCGGCGCGTATCTCTTCTGGCCGCACGGCGCCGTGCAACCCGGCGGGATCGGCGAACAGTTGACCGTGGTCACCGCGGACACGACCACGACAGCCGCGCCCCGTTCCGGGAACGTCGAAATCGACGACCAGCAGATTCCCCTGGTGCCGGAGCAACCCGCGGCGTCGACGCAGGAACCGGTCGCGGCGAAGACCGTAACCGAGCCGAAGGCGACACCGGCCGCGCCCGCAAAAACCCCGGCCCGACGGGTCGAGCCCGCCGCGACGCCGACGATC
>CAZJMO010000220.1:4785-6134 GCA_964547085.1 uncultured Fibrobacteraceae bacterium
CCCCCCCGGCACCTCGGCCGTCCAGGCGGGCGCCTACCCGACCAAGGCCAACGCCGAAGGCCGGGTCGACCGACTCGCCGCCCAAAACCTTTCGGCGAATGTCCGCGTCGCCAACACCTCGAGCGGGGATCTGGTTTATCGCGTGTGGATCGGCTGGTTCGGCGATCGCCAGGAAGCTCACGACTACTGTCGGCAGGAAAAGGACCGGATCGGCGAAGCCTACCCGGTCCATCGTTGACGATCGACGGCGATCACTCGGGATTCTCGGCCTCCACAGCCCCGGTCGCGGCTTCGGTTTCTGCCGCCGCCTCGGCCTCGGCCTCGGCTTCCTGTGCGCATTCGCTGCATTTCACCTTGAAGCTGAGGGCCATGATCCCCACGGTGAGCCGTTCGTTCAGCACGGACACGTGGCGGGGCACCTTCAGCTCGGTGGGCGCGAAGTTGAACAGACCGATCACGCCCGACGCCACCAGGCGGTTGGCCACGTCCTGCGCATTGCCCGCCGGCACGGTGATGACCCCGATCTTGATGCCCTCGCGCCGGCAGACGGGCTCCAGCTCGTCGAGGTCGCGGATCGGCTGTCCGCGGATCTCCAGACCCTGGAGCTTGGGATTGACGTCGAAGATGCCGCGGATCGGAAATCCCTGCATCTGCAGGCCGGGATAGTTGGCGAGCGCCTGGCCGAGATGGCCCGCGCCGACGATGACCGTCGGAACCGGCGTATCCACGCCGATGATCTCCTCGAGCGCCGTGACCAGCTTTTCCACGCGGTACGGCCGGCCCGGTCGGCTGAATCCGCCGAAGTAGTGGAAGTCGTGCCGCAGCTGGCTGGCCTTGATGCCGAGCGACTCCGCGAGTTGCCGCGACGACACATCCTCCACACCGATCGCCTGCAGGAGTTTGAGTTTCTCGAGGTAGAGAGGCAGACGTTGAATCGTGGCCTCGGGGACGTCACAAGTGCGTCCGCTCCGTTTCATGGTCGCCTCCCATGGAACAGGGCGTGTTCCGGTATTAACATTTTACTCTCGTTCTGGCCAGTTTCTGTGAATGACGGAACAGACTAACCCGATTCGCCGAAATTCGCAACAACGAAACCGGAATCGGGCCATCCCACCTTTTTCGTGGACGGTTCCGGCGCGGATCCTATATTTGTTTCGCTTTTCAAGCATCATCGCGTCACGAGCCGCCGCTGCGCCCGCGACCGCGGTTCCCTCCAGCCACGGTGGTTCCCATGAACCCTCGCAATGCCCTTACCGAACCCTGGTTGCTGAACCCACTGCCCCAGTTCGGTGAACTCGACGCCTCCGGCTACGCCGATCTCGGTCTGATGTCGGGCCTCGAGGTCCATC
>CAZJMO010000221.1:0-6088 GCA_964547085.1 uncultured Fibrobacteraceae bacterium
GTTCGCTTCTTCCTCCACCTGCTCGGCGATGAACCACTGCAGCATGTTGTGCGTCGCATGGTCCTTCTCGGAGAGCGAGAGGTCGGCGAGGTCGTTGATCCGGCCGGTGATCATCTGCTCGTGCTCGAGAGCGCCCTGGAACGCGTCCAGCGGCGACGCCCAATCGAGCTGCGGTTTCTCGAGGCCCTGTAGTTCGACGCGGCCGCCCCGCTCGTTGACGTACCGGTAGAACTTCAGGGCGTGCGACTGTTCCTCCTGGAACTGGACGTTCATCCAGGTGGCCATGCCATCGAGGCCCTTGTCCTCGAAGTAGGCGGACATGGAGAGGTAGAGGTACGCCGAGAAGAACTCCGCCTGGATCTGCTCGTTGAGTGCCTGGTGCATGCGGTCGGTGAGCATTTTGAGCCTCCTGTGGTCAGTCCGAGAGGATATCGGGATCAAGAAACGATTCCAGCGTCTTGAGGAGATCTCGGTGCTTCTCCTCGTCGCGCTGCAGGAAGTCCATGAGGCATTCCTGAACGACGAGATTGTGCCCGGCGAGCGCGTCCATACTCTCGCCGGCGAGGCGGATGGTCTCCAACTCCATGGCCATGTGCGAAGCCAGCTGCTCGCGCACGGCGACCACGTCGGCGGCGCTCAAGTCGACGACCTCGGATTCCAGACTGTCGATGAGGACCTGCTGCACGCGATGGTGCATCTGGCTGTCCCGCTGGATGATCTCCATGATCAGCGCCACCACCGGGCTGCTGGTCTTCTCCATCACGCTGCCGGTGAGCGTGATCTGCGCGTTCTCCAGCTTCTGCCACTCCCGCAGGTTCTCGATCAACTGCCGCTGCAATTCCCTGGTCGACATGGCTGTCCTTTCGCCGCGTCGGATCCCACCGGATCTCATGTGGCTAACAGTAAGCCCACTCTCGTCTTCTGCAACCGTGTATCCCTCCGCCGCCACATGGTGACACCTTCGCTCCTGATTTGCGATGATTTTTCAACTCGCTATCATGTGGACCGCCGACCCGGCCCGCATCGCGTCCGGACGCGCCTTCCGCCTGCAACGATCCGCGCCCCGAAAGGACGACCACCCATGCCCAGAACAACCCTCGTCGAATTCTCCGTCGAGCATCTGCAGATCCTCGACGAGCACGGCAACCTGGACGCGAGCCTCGAGCCCGACCTCGCCGTCGAGGATCTGCTGCGGCTGTACCGCGGCATGGTGCGCGCCCGCGAATTCGACCAGCGTATGCTCAAACTCCAGCGCCAGGGCCGGATCGGCACGTTCGGCCCCTGCACCGGCCAGGAGGCGCCGAGCACCGCAGCCGCGCTCGCCATGCATCCGGACGATTGGTTCGTGGGGTCGTTCCGCGAGCTGGGCGGCCGCCTCATGCGCGGCGAACCCATGACCAACACGCTCCACTACTACAACGGCTGGGAGGAAGGCAACGTCCTGCCTGAAAAGACCGGCCGCCGGTTGTTGCCCATCGCGGTGATCGTCGCCGCCCAGGCCGCGCACGCGGCGGGCCTCGGATTCGCCGCCAAGAAGCGCGGCAAGGGCGAGGCCGTGGTCTGCTTCATGGGCGACGGCGCCACCAGCGAGGGCGACTTCCACGAGGGTCTCAACTTCGCGTCGGTCTGGCAGGCGCCGGTGGTCTTCATCAGCCAGAACAACCAGTGGGCCATCTCGGTCCCCCGCGAGAAACAGATGCACTCGCGCACGATCGCGCAGAAGGGCATCGCCTACGACATGCCCTGCATCCAGGTCGACGGCAACGACGCGCTGGCCTGCTACGCCGCCGCCCACGAGGCCCTGCAGCGCGCACGCGCCGGCGGCGGCCCGACGCTCATCGAGGCCGTGACCTATCGCCTGATGATGCACACGACCGCCGATGATCCGCGCAAGTACCGCGACGAGGAGCAGGAGCAGCAGTGGTGGCGGAAGGAACCGCTGCTGCGCTTCCGCCAGTACCTCGAGCACAAGAAGATCTGGGACGACGCCCACGAGGAGTCCCTGCGCGAAGAATTGCGCGCCGAGGTGGACGCCGCCGTGCAGGAACTCGAGAGCACCGACCCCTATCCGGCCGACCGTCCCTTCGAGCACGTCTTCGCCGAACCGCATCCCCACATCCGGAAACAGCACCGCGAGTTCCTGGCCAACCTGAAGGAGGCCGGCGATGCCTAAACTCACCATGGTGCAGGCCATCAACCTGGCGCTCCGGCAGGAGATGGAGAAGGACGACCGCGTGCTCGTGATGGGCGAGGACGTGGGCGTCGACGGCGGTGTCTTCCGCGTCACCGACGGGCTCCACGAACAGTTCGGCGAGGACCGGGCCATGGACACGCCGCTGGCCGAGTCGGGCATCCTGGGCGCGGCCATCGGCATGGCCCTGGCCGGCCTGCGACCCGTGGCGGAGATGCAGTTCTCCGGCTTCAGCTACCTGATGTTCCCGCAGTGGGAAGGCAACGCCACGCGGATGCGCGCCCGCACCCAGGGCCAGCACACCTGTCCGCTGGTGGTGCGCATGCCGTACGGCGGCGGCGTCCGCGCGCTCGAGCACCACAGCGAGAGCCGCGAGGCCACGTACGCGACGTGTCCCGGCGGCAAGGTCGTGATCCCCAGCGGTCCGCGCAACGCGCGCGCTTTGATGCTGGCGGCGATCCGCGACCCCGACCCCGTGATCGTCATGGAGCCCAAGCACAGCTACCGCAGCTTCCGCGAGGAAGTGCCCGAGGCCGAGGAAGTGCTGCCGCTGGGCAAGGCGCAGGTCGTGCGCGAGGGCGACGATCTCACCGTGATCGCCTGGGGCGCCATGATGCGGCCGACGCTCAAGGCCGTGGACGTGGTCGCCGAGAGCGGCGCGAGTATCGAGGTCGTCGATCTGCTCACCATCAGTCCGCTCGACGGAGAAACGATCTGCGCGTCGGTGAAGAAGACCGGCCGGTGCGTCATCGTGCAGGAAGCGCCGCGCAGCTTCAGCGTGGCCAGCGAGATCATCGCGCGGATCAACGACGACGCCCTGCTCTACCTCGAGGCGCCGGTGAAGCGCCTGACCGGATACGACGTGGTGACGCCGTACTTCGCACGCGAAAAGAACTACATCCCGGAGACCGCGCGGATCGCACGCGGCCTGCGCGAAACCCTCGACTTCTAGGAGGCCGGCCGTGTACGAATTCAAGCTGCCCGACCTCGGTGAAGGCATCGCCGAGGGCGAGATCCTGAAGTGGCACGTGGAGGTCGGCCAGGAGGTGGCCGAGGACGCGCCGCTGATCGACGTGGAAACCGACAAGGCCGCGGTCAACATCCCCTCGCCGCGCGGCGGCAAGGTGGTGTCGTTGAACGGCAAGATCGGGGACGTGGTGAACGTCGGCGCGGTGGTCGTGGTGATCGACGACGGCGCCGGCGACGAGATCGCGCCCGCGGCGGCCGAGACGCGCGCCCCGGCGCCGACGGCGGCCCCGGTTGCGACGACCGCCCCGCTCGCAGCAGCCGTCCCCGCCGGCAAGAACCGTCCCGTGCCCGCCGCGCCGGCCACGCGGCGCCTCGCCCGCGAGCTGGGCGTCGACATCGACCGCGTGCCCGCCAGCGGTCCGGCCGGCCGGGTCACGCCCGAGGATGTCCATGCGTTCCACGCCGGCGGCGGCGCCGCCGCACCGACGACCACGGCCGCTCCGGAAGCCCACGTGCCGGCCAAGGCGGTCCACGACGACCGGGCCTTCGCCGAATTCGCCGCCCACGCCGCATCCACGATCCCGTTCCTCGAGCTGGAACCGATGCCGGACTTCGCGGTCGACGTACCGGTCGAGATCGAACCCCTGCGCTCGATCCGCCGCAAGGTCGCCCGCAAGATGGTCACCAGCATGGCGCTGGTGCCGCACGTGGCGCACATGGACGACGCCGACGTGACCGCCCTGGAAGACTTCCGCAAGCAGCAGAAATCCGCCCGCGGCGACGACCCCGGCATCGGCAGGCTGACGCTCCTCTCCTTCGTGATCAAGGCCATCACCGCGGGTCTGCGCGCGGCGCCGGCGTTCAACGCCAGCCTGGATCCGTTCAAGGAGGAGATCATCTACAAGAAGTACTACAACATCGGGTTCGCGGCGGACACCGGCCGCGGCCTGGTGGTGCCGGTGATCAAGAACACCGACCGCAAGAGCATCCGCGAGATCTCCGCCGAGATCGCGGACATGGCGGCCCTCGCGCGCGACGGCAAGCTGCCCGCCGAGCACATGCGCGGCGGCACCTTCACGATCACCAACGTGGGCCCGCTCGGCGGCACGGCCATGCTGCCGACGATCAACTATCCCGAGGTCGCCATCCTGGGGATGGGCCGCGTCCAGGAGAAGCCGGTCGTGCGCGACGGCGAGATCGTCATCCGCAAGATCCTGCCGCTGACGCTGGCCTTCGACCATCGCATCGCCGACGGCGCCGACGCCGCCCGATTCGTGGGCGAACTCATCCGGCAGCTTTCGGACCCCAACCTCCTGCTGCTGGAGACCTGAGAGGAGACATCATGGTCATGGGAAGCCTGCGCGAAGAAACCCAGGTCGCCGTCATCGGCAGCGGCCCCGGCGGCTACGTCGCCGCGCTGCGCCTGGCCGATCTTGGCAAGGACGTCATCCTCATCGAGGAACGCCCGCAGTTCGGCGGCACATGCCTGCTCGAGGGCTGCATCCCCTCCAAGACGCTGATCCACGCGGTGGAGATCAAGGAAAGCGCCCTGGCCGCCGCCGAATTCGGGCTGGGGTGCACCGGGACAAGCATCGACCTCGACAAGCTCCGCGCCCACACCGGCGGAGTCGTCGACGGTCTCAGCGGCGGCATCACATCGCTCCTGAAACGCCGCGGCGTGACCACCGTCCAGGGTCGGGCGCGCTTCAGCTCGAACCGGAGCCTGGAGATCGAGGGCGGCGAGATCAGCGGCGTCGATTTCGAGCAATGCATCATCGCGACGGGCTCGAGCCTGAACCGGCTCCCCGAGGGGATCACCGACAAGGTGTGGTCGAGCGCCGACGCGTTGAAGCTGCCGTCGGTGCCGGCGTCCCTGCTCGTCGTCGGCGGCGGTTACATCGGACTGGAGCTGGGCCTGGTCTACCAGGGTCTGGGCGCCAAGGTGTCGGTGGTGGAATTCAGCCCTCGGCTCCTGATGGGCGCCGACCACGATCTGGTCGACATCATGGTTGCGTCCGTGCGCTCGCGCCTCGAGGACGTCATGCTGGAGTCCGAGGTGCGCGCCATCGAGGAGACGCCCGGCGGCTTCCGCGTGCGCATCGCCCACGAGGGCTCCGAGGCGGATTTCGACTACGACCAGGTGCTGGTGGCCATCGGTCGCCGGCCCAACACCGAGGACCTCGGGCTGCAGCACACCAGGGTGGAAGTCGACGCGCACGGCATGATCGCCACCAACAACGTCTGCCGCACGGCCGAGCCCGACATCTTCGCCATCGGCGACGTCACCGCCGGCCCCATGCTCGCCCACAAGGCGAGCCGCGAGGCCAGGGTCGCCGCCGAGGTGATCTGCGGCCTGGACGCCGAGTTCGACAACCGCGCCATCCCCGCCGTCGTCTACACCGATCCGGAAATCGCCTGGTCCGGGCTCACCGAACGCAAGGCAGAAGCCGAGGGCATCGCCGTCAAGGTGGGCCGATTCCCCCTCGCGGCGCTGGGCCGCGCCCGCACGCTCGGTCGCACCGACGGCCTGGTGAAGATCATCTGCGACCCCGACGACGACCTGATCCTGGGCATGGGCATCGTCGGCCCCCACGCCAGCGAGCTGATCGCCGAGGGGACGCTCGCCATCGAGATGGGCGCCACGCTGGAAGACCTCACGGCCACCATCCACCCGCACCCGACGCTGTCGGAGGCCATCATGGAAGCAGCCGAAGTGGCCCGGGGAACGGCGGTGCACGTCCATCCGCCGCGATCGTCATGACCGGCGATCGTCCGGATCCCGTCGCCGGCGCCTGGAATCTCGACGGCGACCTCATCGCGTCGGTCAAGGCCGACGGCCGGCCGCGCGCCGCGGTCTACCCGCACCCCGGCACCGCCGCGGTCGTCGGGCACGGCCTTTGTCACGGGCGGCAGCCCGGGCAGGGAATG
>CAZJMO010000222.1:0-2508 GCA_964547085.1 uncultured Fibrobacteraceae bacterium
GTCCCAGGTGCAGGAAGCGCTGGATGCTGGCCTCGCCGATCGCCGTCTCGTAGCCCGCGGCCTCGAGCCTTTGGCCGCCGACGCGGGCGACCTCGCGCAGTCGCGCACGATCGTTCCAGAGCGTCCGGTAGAACGGCTCCGCCGCCGCGTGCAGCTCCGGATCGTTGCCGTGGACGACGAGCAGTCCGTGCCCGGCGTAGATCCGCAGCAGCGCGCGCCGCTGCAACACGCTCCAGGAGTCGTTCTCGGCCACCGCGCGCGACCAGAGCTCGGCCAGATCGCGGGCCAGCGGATTGCGCCCGGCCATCTCCTTGAGCCACGACGCCGCGCCGCCGGCGATCTCCCCCGCCGACAGGTTGCCGATCATGCGGTCCGAGCTGAGGCCGCGGCTGCCGTGGTCGGCGTGATGCAGGAGCAGCGCGCGGCCCGGATCCCAGGCCACCGGCTGCAACGCCTCGCGCAGGTCGTCGTCGTCGTCGCCGGACCAGAAGACCGGCACCGTCGGGCGACCCGCCGCCGTCCGCATCTCCGCCAGGACCACGCACGCCGACACCTTGTACAGCGTGTAGAGCGGCCCGCCCAGGAATCCCGGCTGTTGCCCGGTGATCACCACGTCGGCCGCGCCGTCGACCAGGCGCTGCACCGCATCGCGTGTCTGCGCGCGCGCCGCGTCGTCGGGCAAGTCGGCCAGCAGGGTCGCCAGCCAGGGCTCGCGCCACGCATCGCATGCCCACGCCCTACCCACGCGGTCGTGCGGCGTCTCCACGGCGAAGAAAGCCTCCAGGTCGCTCGTCGCCGACCCCAGATCGCCGCCGCCTTCGAGCCAGTCGCGGAACACGACCGCGAAGTCGGCGTGTCCGGTGAGCGCTGCGCCGTTCTGGACACCGATCATCCGTCACCCTCCCCGGCTGATGTGCGTTCGTAGACCAGCAGCCAGCGGTCGCTGGCTCCGGGCACGAGCGGCCCACCGTCGTAGTTCCCCGCCTGCGCCACGCGACGCATGTCCGCCGCCCGCGCCAGGCCGTCCAGTTCGTCGAGCGTCAGCAGCGTGACTTCTTCGGAATATCGCAAACCCGCCGCGTCGATGCCGACCTCCGCCGCGGCGTCCTCGTGTCCCGCTCGCGGCGTGAGCGCGACGTCCTTGATCACACGCACCGGATCGGCGACGACGCGGCGCCGCTCCCGCACCTGCAGCGGACCCTGTTCGCGGACGCGCTCGTCGGTACGGTCGGCCAGTTCCTGCCGCACGCGGTCGCTGTCGAGGAAATCCAGGAACCAGTGGCCGCCGCCGCGCAGCACCCGCGCCACGTCCGCGACGACCGGCCGATGCGCCGCGGCGTCGCCGAAGTACCCGAAGGCCGTGAAGAGCGAGAGCACCGCCGTGCAACTCGCGTCGCGAAGCGGGATCCTGCGCATGTCCGCGCGGACGAGAGGGCGGACGGCGCTCGCCGCGCGCGCGCGTTCCAGGAGCGCCGCCGAGAGGTCGATCCCGACCGCGGAAACGCCGCGCGCAGCGAGCGATTCGAGGTGTCGGCCCTGCCCGCAACCGAGGTCGAGGACCGGACCGTCGCCCAGCGGAGCCAGCCGGGGCAGAAGATCGAGGCACCGTGCCGCCTCCCGCGCGTCGCGGTGCGCGTAGAGCACGGGATAGTGCGCCCCGAAAGCCGCCTCGTACCAGGCTCGCGCGTCGGTCACCTGTCGGGTATCCCCTCGTCGGAAGGTCCCGGCTCCCACGCCGTCTCGCCGTCGGCCGGCAAGTCACGGGCGATGAGCGTGTCGCGCGGGCTGTCCTCGTCGGTGGCCGGGTAGTCCGTGGTGTAGTGCAGACCGCGGCTCTCGTGCCGCGCCCGCGCGCTGAGCACGATCAACTCGCCCAGCAGCGCGATGTTGCGGAGTTCCACCAGCGCCGGCACGACCTCGCGCGTGGCGAACTCCGACTCGATCGTACCGCGGATGTTCCGCAACCGCGTCAGCGCCAGTTCCAACCGTTCGCGATCGCGCACGATGCCCACGTAGTCCCACATCACGCGCCGGACAAGATCCCAGTCGTGTTCGAGAATCATCTGGTCGGGAGCGCTGTCGCGGCGCCGCAGGTGATCCGGCGGCAACACCGACTGCGTCGCCCCGGAAACCACCCGAGGCTCCTCCACGGCGTGCCGCGCCGCGGCCTCCGCGAGGTACACCGCCTCGAGCAGCGAGTTGCTGGCCAGGCGGTTCGCCCCGTGGACGCCGGTGAACGCCGACTCGCCGACCACGTAGAGACCGGGCAGCGTGGCGTGGCCGTCGGTGTCGACGACGACGCCGCCGCACATGTAGTGCGCCGCCGGCACCACGGGCACCGGCTCGCCGGCCATGTCGATGCCGTAGAGCGCACACGTCTTGACCAGGTTCGGGAACCGCCCCTCGATCTGCGCGCGGTCGAGGTGCCGCAGGTCCAGGAAGACCGACTGATCGCCGCTGAGCTTCATCTCGGAATCGATGCCGCGGGCGACGATGTCCGTCGCCACG
>CAZJMO010000222.1:2518-6087 GCA_964547085.1 uncultured Fibrobacteraceae bacterium
GTCGCGCGGCGCCAGTTCCGCCAGGTGGTGATAGCGCGTCATGAAGCGCTCGCCGCGACAGTTGATGAGGTGCGCGCCCTCGCCCCGCACCGCCTCGCTGATCAGGAAGCTCTTGGCCTCCGGATGGTAGAGGCACGTCGGGTGGAACTGCACGAACTCGAGGTTCGCCAGCTGCGCGCCGGCGCGGTACGCCATCGCCAGGCCGTCGCCCGTCGCGATGTCCGGATTGCTGGTGTAGCTGTAGACCTTGCCGCAGCCGCCGGTCGCCAGCACGACCACGTCCGCCAGGTAAGGCCGGCGCACCTCCGTACGGCTGTCGAGCACCCAGCAGCCGACCACGCGGCCGGCGGCCTCTCCCTCGAGGCCGAGCTCGCGGCCGAGGATAAGGTCCACGCCCAGGTGGTCTTCGTCGATGGAGATCGCGGCGTGCTCGCGGCAACGGTCGAGCAGCGTGCTCTCGAGCATGTGGCCGGTGAGATCCTTGCTGTGCAGGATGCGGCGCCGGGAATGGCCGCCTTCGCGCCCGAGATTGTAGCCGCAACCGTCGTCGTCGTCGCGCTGGAACGAGGCGCCCGCCTCCAGCAACCTCTCGATGAGGCGCGGGCCGGCCTCGACCATGCGGCGCACCACGTCCTCGTGGCAGAGCCCGGCGCCGGCCACCAGCGTGTCCCGCACGTGCAGTTCGAAGTCGTCCATCGGCGAAAGGACCGCGGCGATCCCGCCCTGGGCGTAGTTGGTGTTGCTCTCCTGCGAGTTCTTCTTGGTGACGATGCGGACATCACCGTCGCGGGCGGCGAGCAGGGCGAATTGCAGTCCGGCGATGCCGGAACCCACGACCAGACAACGGCTGCGTCGGGTATCTTCCACACGCATTTCAGCGCCTCGGTTCAAACAGGGTTGAGGATCAAGGAGCCGTGATTGACTCCCCGGCACGATAACACCCGTGCCCCCGTGTCGGCAACGCCGACCCGCCCCGCCCAGTTTGGTCCGATTCGTGCTTGAACCACGAGAGCCGGGTCCGACCCGTGCGAATCCGGGGTCAAGTCCCCCGGCCGACGTGCCGATATCCAGCGTGGAACTCGGAATCCATGACCGTGCCACCGCTCGCAACGAAGCGGTCGCACGCCGACCCCCGGGAGGGAAGACGTGAAGTCCCGTGCCATGCAAACCGCCCTCTGTGGCCTGTTGATCCTGTCCGGCCTGCTGGCCAGCAGCGGCTGCGAGAACAGCGACGGTAACGAGTGGGAGCGCCTGGTCTGCGAGGTTCAGTCGGTCAACGCGGGCGCGCCGCTGATCTCGGCGTTCCTGAGCGCCGGCTCCGACAAACTGGTCGGGACCGCCGACGACTTCCAGCCCATCGACTCGGTCGTCGTGACGTTCCACGCCCGGCCCTACAGTTCGAGCATCGTGCTGCCCGAGGACGGCGTCTACAGCTGGTTCCACGTGACCAGCTACGATGTCGCCTGGACGACAGTGCCCGAGGTCCTCGCCTGGGAAACGACTCCCGGCGACACGACCACCGTCGATCTCAGAGACTACAACATCACCGACGGGCAGACCGACGCGATCGTCCCGGTCAACGAGGAGGCCGAGGCGTCGGTCCTCCTGGTCGATACGTTCATGAAGAACGACGCGACCAACCCCTGGTTCCTGGACCTCTACAACGGGTCCATTCCCTCGTTCCAGGCCAACGCGGAGATCACCTTCCACGGCCACGAGAGCGGCAGTGACGAAGAGATCGACATCCCCGCCGGCGTCCGAGTCAGCTTCATCGGCGTTCTGGTCGAAGGCGACTAGGCGGAACCGGTTCCGGCACCCAGGACACCGAGGCGCTCCTCGACCAGGTCGGGGAGCGTCTTGGCGTCCCCCGTCCAACCGACCGTCAGACGCGCCACCGCGATCGGCACTCCGTCCGGCCACAGCGCCTGCAGCTTGACCCAGTCCTTCTCCGTGGTGAGCCACGACTGCACGCCGAGGTCGTCCCCGGCCGTCAGCACGCGCGCCAGCAGCCCGGAGTCGTAGTCGCAATGGTCCCTACACCGCACGGCCAGGACCGGCTCGATCGGCAGCACGCCGGCGCAGCCCCGCTCGAAGCCCTCCGGTCGCGCCAGGCCGGACACCAGCCCGACACGCAACGCACCTTCCGGAGCCTCCGCCGCAGACACGCCGACGATCTCCATCCGCCGCGCGAATCCGGTCACGACCGCGGCCGCCGGGGACGCCGGCAAAGCCGCACTCTCCAGCAGCCACACCTCGGCGCGGTCGGCGCCGCGCGCGGTTTCCCGATACGGCCCCAGCGGCAGCACCGCGCCGGTGCGCGGCTCCACGTTCCCGCCGACGACCGCCCAGTCGTCCAGGATGACCACGTCCATATGCCGCCCGACACCCGCGGTCTGGTGCCCGTCCTCGAGCAACACGACCCGCGGCGGCGGTATCCGGGTACGCAGCAGTTCGAGTCCCTCCCGACGGCTGGGCGCCTGGACCACCGTCCAGCCCAGCGGCGGCAACGAGGCCGCCAGCATCCGCGCCTCGTCCGCCGCCCGCGGATCGTCGGCCTGCACGCGGAGCGGTTCGCGGGTGCGCGCCCGGTAGCCGCGGGTCAGCACGGCGCCGGAGATTCCGCGCGCCGCCAGATCGCGGGCGAGCGCCTGCACCACAGGCGTCTTGCCCGTGCCGCCAACGCGGAGATTGCCCACCGAGACGACCAGCATGTCCGCCGGCGGTTCCGGCCGCCGGGCGACGCGGCGCGCGGTGACCGCGTCGGTCGCGCGCCCTGCGAGCGCGGCCAGCCACCCGGTGCGGATGTCCGTGCCAGCGGACGCCAGGCGCCGCTCAGGCCACGGACGCCAGTCAAGGATCCGCACGGTCCACCTCCGGTTCGAGCCCGAGACCCCGCGCCAGTTCGCCGCGCAGCGCCGCCAGCGCCCCTTCCTCCGCGTCCGCCGGGACGGTCAGCACGGCGCCCGGGCGCACGTACAAACGCGCCCACGGAAGCGGCACCAGGGTACGATCCCAGGTCTTCAGCTGGACGCAGCCGCTCCCCGTCACGGTCAGCGGGATGATGGCCGCCCCGGACCGCCGCGCCAGTTGCAGCGCGCCGTCATGGACGTGCCCGAACGGGCCGCGCGGTCCGTCCACTGCCATGCCCACCGACCGTCCCGCCCTCAGCACCCGCAGCAGCCCCACGAATCCCTCACGCCCGCCATGTCCGGTACTGCCGCGGACGAACCCGTAGCCGTCGCGCACGAGCGTGCGGGTGAGAATCTGTCCGTCGGCGCTCTGGCTGACCAGCAGCACCGGCCGCGCCGGGCGGCAGTAGCGGATCGCCGCCAGGATGTCGCGGTGCAGACACGCGAAGATGACCGCGCCGCCTTCGTCGCCCGGGCGTCGATCGGTCGTGTTGCACGACCACGACCCCGAGAGCAGCCGCCACGCCGGCGGCGCCGCCATGAGTTTGAGTCGCGCCAGGGTCACCTCAGGGCTCCTGTCCCGCGTCCAGCAGCGCAAGGATCGCCCGCGCGGCGCGACGCCAGACACCAGCGCCGCCACAGCGCCGGCTAAGGTCGTGG
>CAZJMO010000223.1:0-6085 GCA_964547085.1 uncultured Fibrobacteraceae bacterium
ACCGGGCGGACCAGGTGCTCGCGGCGCGCGATCTCGTCGGCCTGGCGGATCTGCTCGGCCGACCATTCGCTGGTCCCCCAGTAGAAGGCCATACCGCTGGACACGACGTCGCTCATGGCGCGCACGGTCTCCTCGATCGGCGTGTGCAGGTCGGGACGGTGGCAGAAGACGAGGTCGACGTATTCGAGATCCAGGCGAACGAGCGAGGCGTTCAGACCCTCGAAGACGTGCTTCCGCGAGAGACCGCGGTCGTTGGGACCTTCGCCGCCCCAGAAGATCTTGGTGGAGATGACAAGATCGCTGCGGTTCCAGCCGGCGCGGCGCAGGACCCGGCCCATGATGGTCTCGGATTCGCCCTGGGCGTAGGCCTCGGCGTTGTCGAAGAAGTTCACGCCGGCGTCGTAGGCGGCGGTCATGCACGCGTAGGCCGTGTCCTCGCCGAACTGGTCGCCGAAGGTGACCCAACTGCCCAGACTCAACGCCGAGACACGAAGGCCGCTGCGGCCCAGATGACGGTATTCCATCGCGCATCCTCCCACCGGGGTGACGACGGTCGCGGCTCCTACTTCTGCAGGATACCCTCGACCTCGATTTCGATCTTGATCGTGTTGCCGACCACCAGGCCGCCGGTGTCCAGGGCCCCGGCGAACTTCATGCCGAAATCCTTGCGGTCGACTTCGGCGACGGCCTCCCAGCCAACGCGGGTGTTGCCCCAGGGGTCGGTCACCATGCCGTTGTACTCGAGCGCCAGTTCCACGGGCCGCGTGACGCCCAGCAAGGTCAGGTCGCCCGTCAGGACGTACTCGTCGTCCCCGACGACTCTAACCTCGGACGCCTCGAACGTCATGGTCGGATGCTCGGCGACGTCGAAGAAGTCGTCCTTGCGCAGATGGTCGTCGCGGTCCTTGTCCCCGGTGAACACCGAGGCGGTCCGGATCTCCGCCTGGACCGACCACGACTGCGGCTTGTCGGCCTCGAACTCGAACGACCCGCTGAAGTCGCCGAAGTTGCCCCGGACGTTGCTGACCATCATGTGCTTGACCTTGAAGCCCACCGAACTGTGGCTCTGGTCGATGGTGTAGGTGGCCGCCGAAGCGCCGACCGACAGCGCCAGCAACAGCGCCATGAACACGAACACTCTCCATCGCATGGTTTCGTACCTCCGTCTACAGGCCACGATGGGTCCCGTCGCAACGCGGTTGTTGCCCGCTCCGCTTGCACTGGCAGAACGCCACCTTGCAGTCCTCGGTGAACTCGACTTTCTGGGGACGGAAGTCGGTACCCTTGTGCGAACCGTCGCAGAACGGTTGCCCGGTCGATTCTCCGCACGTGCAGTACCAGTACGTCCCGGCCGCAAGCTCGAGCACGACCGGCTTGTTGTCCGCGATTCTGGGTTCCGCCATCACGACTCTCCCGTTGTCGACTTGGTTGCCGCGCCGCGAGTTTCCAGAACGATGCGCGGGCATACTGGATCGGAACCGTCAATATAACGGGATTCGACCGGTCCGCATCCGCTGCAGGACTGGCCGCTTCGTCGCGTTGCGTTGAATTCGGGAACCGGGATCAGGCCCACATACAGGCACCGGCGGGACAGGAGCCGCGCTCGTGTCCCGCCGGCGATGGAGATCGCGCCCGATCAGGGAGCGAGGCGCTGGGGCCGGTACGACAGCTGCAGAATGAACGCCGTGTCGCGGCTGTCGTCGATGAAATCGTCGTCGTAGCTGGTGATCACGGGCAACCGCACGCCGACGTAGGGCGTGATGACGCCGAGTTCGTACGAGATGCCCGGGAAGAGGTCGACCAGGGTGGACTTCTGGCCCAGATCATACTCGGACGAGAACGTCGGCGAACCGTCGGCGTACGTCGTCTCGCCCTCCAGCTTGCCGGCGCCGGTGACCATGATGCTGGCCCCCAGGTGCAGCCACCAGCGGTCGCCGAGCTTGTGCCGCGCGAACGCGGAGCCCACGAACTGGTTGGCGTTGGTCAGGCGGTCGGTGGTGGTGGAATTGTTGCTCGGGTCCACGGTATCGACGTACTCGCTGATCGTCTCGTTCGCCGAATTCAGGCGGTAGAGGCCGGTCACCAGCAGGCCGTAGCGTTTCGCCGACCGCGCGTACTGGGCGCGCGCCATGAGGTCGACCGAGCCTGTGCCCAGGGGCACCCGGTAACCGTCGTCCTCGGCCTCGTCGTCGCCGGTGGGCAGCTTGACGGTGGCCTGGAAACGCAGCCGCTGGCCGGGACCGCCGAACGGATGGGTGTACTCGACGTCCATGCCGATGTCGCCCAGGCCGCTGGCCGTCGCCTCGTCGCCGAAGTAGTGCATGCGCCGCTCGAAGATGAACGGGATGCGGACCTTCGCCTTGAATGCCTTCGAGAACGTGTAGGACGGCGAGATCTGGGCGGACTTGAGGTCGTCGGTCACGTCGAAATACGCGCCGACGCCGATGGGCGCAAACTCGACGCCGGTGACCAGCGGGTCATCCTCGGGCGTGGGCGCGAAGTCGTCGACGGTGGGCAGCACCAGCGGCGCCACGACGGCGTCGAACTGGTTGGGCGCACCCTCGCTGTGCCCCTCCTGGGCCGGGGCCACCGCAGCCACTAAAACGGTCAGCAGGGCGACGAGGATCAGCCTGGTTGTGCGGGACATGGATGACCTCCGGGGTCAGGCGTGCGTGTTGTCGACAGCGGGCTTGGGCTAAAACCTGATTTCGCGTTCTTCACGACATGAACGCTAGTGGACAGGTATATCGGATCGGGTGATCATACGTCAAGATGGATGCTGGCGGGACCCTACCGAAGGGACGATCCGATGCGCGCCATGCTCCTGTCTGTCATTGTCGTCGTCCTGGGCGCCACACCCGCGATCACCGCCGCCGAGACGTCCGCCGTCGCCGACACGCTGGTGTCGTTCTCGATCCCCGACCAGTTCGACCGGCAGCACACCGACGCCGAGTTCGCCGGTCGCGCGGCGGTCATCCTCTGGACCGACCGCGGCGGCAAGGACCACGTGCGCCGCTGGGTCCGTGTGCTCGGTCGCACTTTGAAGGACGAGATCATGGCGTGCCGCGTGGAGATGCGTACGGTTGCGCACGTCGAAGGGGTGCCGGGATTCGTGCGGGGGCAGATCAAGAGCAAGTTCCCGCAGGAGCCGCGGCTCTGGGCGCTCATGGACTGGGACGGTATCTTCGCGGCGCACTACGCCCCCACCGACGGCCACGTCTGTCCGCTGGTTTTCGGGGCGGATGGAAGGCTGCTCTATCGAGCGGCCGTGACCGGGCTCGAGCAGGACGTGGTCGACGGCGTGCTGACAGCGGTGCGGGAAGGCGCAACCGCGCGCGCGACCCCGTCGCAATGACGACGGTGGCCTCCTCTGCGTCTCGACCCATCACGCAACGAGGGGCCACGGCAACGCCGCGACCCCTCGTCTGACTTGGTAGGCCGCCCCGGACTCGAACCGGGTACCCTCTGCTTAAAAGGCAGATGCTCTGACCAGATGAGCTAGCGGCCCACGATTCAGATTCCGAAAGCTACGCTGCCCCGGCACGCCTGTCAAAGCCCGCCCGTGCGCAGCGATTCGCGGCGATCCTACGTGGTGACCCCGGTCGGCGTCATGATCATCTGGTCGCGCGCCTTGCCCACCGACACGCCGACGATCAGCACGCCGAGTTCCCGTTCCAGGTATTCCAGGTACTTGCGCGCGCCCGAAGGCAGATCCGACAGTTTACGACACTTGCCCGTGGGTTTCTCCCAGCCCGCCATTTCCTTGAGGATCGGCCGCACGCGGCAGTTCTCGTCGGGGCGGACGGGGAAGTCGTCGCGGCGCTCGCCGTCGAGGTCGTAGGCCTCGGCCACCTTGATCGTCGGCAAGGTGTCCAGGACGTCGAGCTTGGTGATCACCGCTCCGGTCAGGCCGTTGATCCCGACCGCGTAACGCGCCGCCACCAGATCGAACCAGCCGCAGCGGCGGGGCCGTCCGGTGGTGGCACCGTATTCGCCGCCGAGCGACCGTAGCTGCTCGCCGTCCTCTGCCAGCAGCTCGCTGGGGAACGGACCGTTGCCGACGCGCGTGCAGTAGGCCTTGAACACACCGATGATCTCGCCCAGCGAACGCGGCGGCATGCCCGTGCCCGTGAGTGCGCCGCCGACCGTGCTGTTACTGCTCGTCACGAACGGGAACGTGCCGTGGTCGATGTCCAGCAGCGTACCCTGGGCGCCCTCGAACAGCGCCGACTCGCGCCCCTCGCGCACGCCGCGCAGGGCGGTGAAGCCGTCGACGATCATCGGGCGCAGGGTCTGCGCCAGGATCACCAGTTCCTCAGCCAGGAGCTTCGCCGGCAGAGGCTCGGCGTCGTACTGGCCGGCCAGAATCTCGTTCGCCTCGAGAATATGCTCGATGGCCGTGCGTTCGAGCTTCTCCAGCGACAGCGTCAAGTCGCCCAGACGCAAACCGGAGCGCTGGAGCTTGTCCTGGTAAGCGGGCCCGATGCCGCGACCGGTGGTGCCGATGGACTTGCGCTTGCGCTGGGTCTCACGCTGCTCGTCCATACGCTTGTGGTACGGCATGAGCAGCTGGGCGGCGCTGGAGACGAAGAGGCGGTCACGCACCTTGATGCCGTGCTCCTCGAGCGCCAGGATCTCGTCGCGCAGGGCCCACGGATCGATGACCATGCCGTTACCCAGGTAGCAGCGCACGCCCTCGCGGAAGATACCCGAAGGGATCAGATGCACGACGTGCTCGCGGGCGCCGACCTGGATGGTGTGGCCCGCGTTGGCTCCGCCCTGGTAGCGCAGGACCCAGTCGAAGCCCGCGCCGAAGGCATCGATGATCTTGCCCTTACCCTCGTCGCCCCACTGTCCGCCAATGATCACTCTGTTTTCCACGTCCACTCCTCGGTAGCCCGGCGGAATTCATCTTCCGGGCACCAAAAAAGAAGCCCGCTGGCGGGCCTCGTTTCGCAACCGGGTTGCCCCGGCCACGACTAGTTCCGGTCGAACAGGGCTTTCATGTCGCCCCAGCTGCGCACGTCTACCATGGAACTGCCGCAATCATTGCCTTGGCCGGGGTTGCTCTGCAGGACGGTCACGTTCCCGTCGGACTGGCCGTCGCCGTCCGCGTCCCCCAGTTCCACACCGTTGGTGCAGCCGTCGCCGTCGGAATCGACGGCGGCCAGCGTGGCGTCCCAGACCCTGGCGTGATCCAGGTAGTCCGAGCCGAAGTCGTTCAGTGCGCTGTCGTAGGTCGTGCTGGCGTCTGTCTGATGACAGAGGAGGCACCGGAAGGGCTCGACTACCGGAAACTGGCCCATGTCGCCCTCGGTCGCACTTGCCGGCTGGACGATACAGACCGCGGCCACGATGCACGCAGCTGCGATCAATCCCCACCGGCCATAGTCACGCCCAAGAACCATGAAACCCCGCGTTTCGCGTAGGACAGTCGTTGCGCCCTCCATTATATCCAACCTTGCGCATAAAAGTCAAACATCGCGACCGGCGGACGTCAAGACCTCATCCATCCATCCCAGGACCTCGTCCCGTCCCGTTCGCCGCCGCGCCGAGGTCGGCAGGAAGCCCACGTTCCCCGAAAGGTCCAGGCCGGTGATGATCTTCCGGTAGTGATCGCGACGCTGCGGCGAACCGACCTTGTCGATCTTGGTCACCACGATCGCGTACGGCCGACCGCTCTGTCGCAGCCACTCGGAGACCTCGCAATCCTGCGCGCTGGGCTCGTGCCGGCCGTCGACCAGGTGCAGGACGGCCAGGGCCCGATCGCTGGATTCCACGTAGCGCTTGAAGAGCGTCCACCAGCGTTCGCGTTGCTGCCTGCTCACCTTCGCATAGCCGTAGCCCGGCAGGTCGACCAGATAGTAGCGCTCGTCGACCCGGAAGTAGTTCAGCAGGCGCGTCTTGCCTGGCTGACCGCTGATGCGCGCCATGCCCTTGCGCTGCAGCAGGTAGTTGATCAGCGACGACTTGCCGCAGTTGCTGCGCCCCAGGAACGCGAACTCGGGCAGATCCTGCTCCGGCCGTTTCGAGAGATCCGGATAACTGCCGATGAACTCGACCTGCATCGTTCAATCCCTCGCGA
>CAZJMO010000224.1:0-6079 GCA_964547085.1 uncultured Fibrobacteraceae bacterium
CCCCGTCCGGTGCTCATCAAGCTGGGCGACCGCCCGCACAACATGCGCACCATCGAGCATATGAAACCCGAACGCCAGCGCGACATCGCCCAGGAGACGATGGACGTGTACGCGCCGCTGGCGCACCGCTTCGGGATCGCGCGGATGAAGTGGGAGCTGGAGGATCGGTCGTTCAAGATCCTGCAGCCGGAGCGCTACTTCGCCATCGAGGCGGGCATAAAACAGACCCGCGCCGACCGCGAACGTTTCGTCGAGGAGCTGCGGACGCCGCTGGTCGACGCTCTCGAGCGCGCGGGCCTGGATTGCGAGGTCTCCGGCCGGCCCAAGCACTTCTACTCGATCCACCGCAAGATGCTGACCCAGGAGGTCGGCCTCGATCGCATGTTCGACCTCTTCGCCCTGCGCGTGGTCACCGGCACCAAGGCCGACTGCTACCACGCCCTGGGCATTATCCACAGCCTCTTCCCGCCGCTGACCGACCGTATCAAGGACTACATCGCCAAGCCCAAGCCCAACATGTACCAGTCGCTGCACACGACGGTGCAGCTGCCGGGCGGCAAGTTCATCGAGGTGCAGATCCGCACGCGTGAGATGCACGAGCGCAGCGAGTTGGGCATCGCGGCGCACTGGCGGTACAAGGAGGGGTCGTCCGAGGCCACGGATTTCTCCGGCCTGGTGCGGCTGCTGCGCCAGATCATGGACTGGCAGCAGGACGAGGACGATCCGCGCGACTTCATGGAGACGTTGCGCATCGACTTCTTCCAGGACGAGGTCTTCGTCTTCAGCCCCACGGGCGACCTGTTCCAGCTGCCCGTCGGCGCCACGCCGCTGGATTTCGCGTTCGCGATCCACAGCGAGGTCGGGCTGCACTGCGTGGGCGCCAAGGTCAACGGGCGGATCGTGAGCCTGCGGACACCGCTGGAGAACCGGGCGACGGTGGAGATCCTGACGGCCAAGACCGCGCGACCGTCGACGAGCTGGCTGGAGATCGTCAAGACCGGCCGCGCCAAGCATCACATCCGGCGCTGGATCAAGAACACGCAGCTCCAGGAGAGCCTGCGGCTGGGCCGCGAGATCCTGGAGCGGGAGGCGCATCGACGCAAGCTGCGGCTGCGGATCGACCACGACCTGGTCAGCGTGGCCAACGAACTGGGCTACAGCGAAGTGGAGAAGCTGCTGGCGGCCATCGGTCACGGCGAGATGTCGTGGCAGCGGGTGATCCAGCGCGTCGAACCCGCCGAGAAATCGCTGCCCGACCGCGTCATCGACCGCGGCCGAGACATCTACGACACCATCCTGCGCCGTCGCGCCGGCGGGGTGCGCGTGGCCGGCGAGGCCAACCTCATGGTCAACTTCGCCCGCTGCTGCAATCCCATCCCCGGCGATCAGATCACCGGCGTGATCACCCGCGGGCGCGGCGTGACCGTGCATCGCATGGGCTGCAGCAACCTGAGGGATCCGGCCGTGGCCGAGCGCATGATCGAGGTCACCTGGGACGCCGCGCCGGACCAGGTCTTCCTCGTCAAGCTCGTCATCCAGGCGGGAGACCGGCCCAACCTGCTGGCGGAGGTCAGCCAGGTGATCGGCGAAGTCGGCGCGAACATCCAGAGCGGCGAGTTCAGCAGCGAGGGCGGCGTCGCGCGCGCCACGCTGGTCGTCGAGGTCCACAATCTGAACGGCTTGCAGAAGATCCTGAAGGCCGCCGGCAGGATTCCCGGGGTCGAGCGCATCGACCGCTACCAGGTGGGGTGATCACGACATGCGATGCGTGGTGCAGCGATCCGGTCCGGCCCGGGTCGACATCGACGGCGAGACGGTGGGGGCCATCGAGCGCGGACTGGTGGTGCTGGCGGCGTTCGCGCCCACGGACACCGACCGCGAGCTGGAATGGATGGCCTGCAAGCTGCCCAACCTACGGCTCTTCAGCGACCCCGAAGGCAAGATGAACCTCAGCCTGCGCGACGTGGACGGCGGGATCCTGCTCGTCAGCCAGTTCACGCTCTACGGCAACTGTCGCAAGGGCAACCGACCGAGCTACGTGGGCTCGGCGGCGCCGGAGGCGGCCGAGGCGATGTATGATCGCTTTCGCGCGCTGATGCGCGGGTGGTGGCCGGCCGTCGCCGAGGGACGCTTCGGCGCGAGCATGCAGGTGTCGTTGCTCAACGACGGACCGGTGACGGTCATTCTCGATCGCGATGCACCCGTGGGAGGCGAGACGCCGTGACCAGCAGTCCCTTCGTTCCCTGGCCCGCCGGCGAGACGCTGGTGCTGGCCAGCCGTTCTCCGCGCCGCGCCGAGCTGTTGCGCGTGGCGGGCATCCCGTTCGAGGTGCGCCCGGCCGGCGATGTCGAAGGCGAGCACGCCGCGCGCCTGGCATCGCTCCACGACGACGCCGATCGCTACGCCGAGGAACTGGCGCGCCTGAAGGCCCTGGCCATCTGTGAGCTGATGCCCGGGCGCCTGGTGCTGGGGTCGGACACGATCGTGGTCCTCGACGGCGAGGTCCTGGAGAAACCGCGCGACGAGGCCGAGGCCCGCACCATGCTGGCGCGCCTGTCGGGCCGCAAGCACACGGTGATCTCGGCGATCGCGCTCTGCGGCGGTCTGCACCGCGCGTGGATCGGACACGAAAGTACGCGGGTGGAGTTCCTGCCGCTGGACGCCGACGCGATCGCGCGCTACGTGGCCACCGGTGAGCCCATGGACAAGGCCGGCGCCTACGGGATCCAGGGCTACGGCGCACTCATGGTGCGCGGGGTCGAGGGCTGCTACTTCAACGTCATGGGGCTGCCGCTGGCCCTGCTGGGCCGGGCGTTGCGCGAGGTCCTGACCGGCGCGGAGGAACCTTCATGAGCCGATCGACCCTGCCGTTCCCTTTCCCGGTAGCCGAATGGACGGGCGCGTCCGTGAAGCTCATCGACCAGACGCTCCTGCCCGGCACCCTGGCATTCCGCGACTGCACCACCGTCGAACAGCTCGCCGAGGCCATCCGGGTGCTGGCGGTGCGCGGCGCGCCGGCGATCGGCGTGGCGGCCGGCTACGGCCTGGCGCTGTCCTGGCGCTGCGGTCTGTGCGCGGGCGAGGATCTGCCGGCGCTGCGCGCGCGCCTGGAGGCCGACCGCGACACGCTCGCGGCGACTCGTCCCACCGCCGTGAATCTCTTCTGGGCGCTGCGCCGTGTCTACGGGACGGCCGAACAGGCGCTTGCCGCCGGCGCGGACGCGGCCGCGATCGGAGCTGCGATCCTGGCCGATGCCCGCGCTCTCCACGCCGAGGATATCGCCATGGGTCGCGCCATGGGGCAGGCGGGGCAGGCGCTGTTGCCGGATTCCGGCGGTGTCCTGACGCACTGCAATGCGGGCGGCCTGGCGACCGGCGGTTACGGCACGGCCGTGGGCGTGATCTACGCGGCGCGGCAGGCGGGCAAACAGATCCATGTTTTCGCCGACGAGACCCGTCCGCTGCTGCAGGGCGCGCGGCTGACGGCCTGGGAACTGCAGTCGCAGGGCATCCCGGTCACCGTGCTGCCCGACAGCGCCGCCGCGACGCTCCTGCGGCAGGGGCGCGTCGATGCGGTGATCACCGGCGCCGACCGCATCGCCGCCAACGGCGACGTCGCCAACAAGATCGGCACCTACCCGCTGGCCGTGTTGGCCCGCCGGCACGAGGTCCCGTTCTACGTGGCCGCGCCCGCGAGCACATTCGACGGCGCCACGGCCGCCGGCGAGGACATCGAGATCGAGCAACGCGACCCGGCCGAGGTCCATCGTTGCGGGGGTGAACGCCTCACGCCCGAGGGTGTCGACGCCTTCAATCCGGCTTTCGACGTGACGCCGGCGAGTCTCGTCACGGCGATCATCACCGAGAAGGGCGTTCTGCGGCCGCCCTATCGGGAGACGCTCGCGGCGGCCCTTGGGTGAGGTCGTTCGCAACCGCGGTTCCTTGACACTTTGGAATATGAATGCTAGATTTCCCGCCCCGAGTTGTCTTGCGGGGCAGGCAGATGCCGCCATGGCGGCATTTTTAGCTTGCCGACGAAACGCCGCGAGGTGCCGGCGCCGCGGAAATACACGCCGCGCCTGCTCTGTCGCTGTGTCTGCCGGTGTTGTGGCCCGGTAGGCCATTCTGGAGGCCAACGTTGAAGACCTATAGTATGAAAGAGTGTGAGATCGCCAAGGAGTGGCTGGTGATCGACGCCACCGGCATCCCGCTGGGCCGCATGGCGACACGCATTGCGACCTTTCTGAGGGGCAAACACAAGCCCACCTTCCAGCCCAACCTGGACATGGGCGACAACGTCATCGTGATCAACGCATCCGATGTCAAGCTCACCGGCCTGAAGCTGGAGAATAAGGTGTATCTGCATCACACCGGTTGGATGGGCGGCCAGAAGGCCACGCCCATGAAGACCATGATGGAGAAGCACCCGGATCGTGTGATTACGAAGGCCGTCTGGGGCATGATGCCCAAGACGCGTCTGGGCAGGCGCCAGATGACTCACCTGCGGGTCTACGCAGGAACCGAGCATCCGCACACGGCCCAGCAGCCCAAGACTGTCGAGCTTGCTTGACGCTACCGGAGGTTGAGAGTTGGAGGAGAGGTATTACGCCACCGGCCGTCGCAAGACCTCGGTCGCCCGGGTGTGGCTCACCCAGGGCAGCGGCAAGGTGACTGTAAACAAGCGACAGGTGAACGACTATTTCAGTGAAGTGCAGATCCTGCACGCCCTGCAGCCCCTGCGCAACCTGAGCGTCGAAGGCGAATTCGACATCTGGTGCACGGTCAAGGGCGGGGGCGTCAGTGGTCAGGCCGGCGCGTTGCGTCACGGCCTGGCGCGTGCGCTCGTGGTGGCCAGCGAGGATTACCGGAAGTCCCTGCGCAAGGGCGGCTTCCTGACGCGTGATTCTCGCATGGTCGAGCGTAAGAAGTACGGTCAGCCGGGCGCTCGCAAGCGCTTCCAGTTCTCCAAGCGCTAGGCCTTACGCCTACGCTGGAAGACGGCGGATCGAATCACACACCCGGTGCGAGGCGCGGGACAGGTGGCGCAGATGCGTTCATCCCGCGCCGTCGACCACCGGGGAGGATGAACCTGAATCGGAGGATTCTCATGGCCAACATCGGACTGCGCGACCTGCTCGAGTCGGGCGTTCACTTCGGGCATCAGACCCGCAAGTGGAACCCCAAGATGAAGCCCTACATCTTCATCGCTCGCGGCGGCATCTATATCATCGACCTTCAGAAGACGCTGCGCCTCCTGAACCGTGCCTGCGACTTCCTGCGCGATGTCACGTCCAAGGGCGGCTCGGTGCTCTTCGTCGGCACCAAGAAGCAAGCCAAGATCGCGATCCGCGAGAACGCCCAGAAGTGCGGCATGCCCTTCGTGACCGAGCGCTGGCTCGGCGGCATGCTCACCAACTGGCAGACGATCCATCAGCGGGTCGAGAAGATGGAAGACTACGAGGCCATGATGACCGACGGTCGCATGGAGAAGCTCTCGAAGAAGGAGCAGCTCGAGGTCAACCGCTCGTACGAGAAGCTGAACAAGAACCTTGGTGGTATCCGGACCATGAAGAAGATCCCGTCGGCCGTGTTCGTCGTGGACACCGCCGAGGAGGAGACCGCGGTTCGCGAGGCCAACAAGCTGGGGATCCCCGTGGTCGGAATCGTCGACACCAACGCTGATCCCACTCTGGTGAAGTTCCCCATTCCCGGTAATGATGATGCCATTCGCAGCATCAACCTCTTCGCGCGCACCGTTGCCCAGACCATCGAAGAAGGCAAGCAGATGCGCGCCGAGGGCCGTGATCAGGTGGGAATGGCCAAGGCGGCTCCGGCCCAGCCGAAGGCTTCGGCCTCGATGGCCGGTGAGGCGAGCAAGGTCGACGCGCCGGTGCAGACGCCCGCGCCCGCTCCCGCTCCCGCGCCCGCGCCTGCGGCCGCCCCTGCAGAAGAGAAGGCCGCGGACGCCAAGCCCGAGGCCTAGATCAGTTTTCGGAACGTCATGAGCCCGGGGCCGCGCGGCGCCGGGCTCTTGCAGGCTCCAGCCACACGGGAGACGACGGACATGGATATCACCGCG
>CAZJMO010000225.1:0-6065 GCA_964547085.1 uncultured Fibrobacteraceae bacterium
CCGAGGTGATCAGGTAACCCCGCCGGCTCAGCGGAGCCCCGATCCGGCGGCGGCGCACCTGTCCGAATTCCAGCTGCTTGCGCAGAAGCGGCCACAGCGCCAGGTCGACCTCGAGCCGCTCGAGCGCCGCCTCGCCGCCGACCAGCGGCCCCGGTTCCTGCCCCGCTGCGCGCAGGCCCTCGCCCGTCACCGACAACGTGCTCGCCTCCAGCACCAGTCGCAGACGCGGCAGCACCTTCAGCGACAGCGATCCCAGCGACACCTCGCCGCCGGTCTGCTCGCGCAGTCTCTGCTCCGCCGTGCTGCGCAGCTTCTCGCGCGGAACCAGCGCCGGCAGGAGCAGCACCGCCAGAACCAGCAGCCCGACCACGCCTCCCAGAACACCCAGCGCCACCCGTCGTCGTCGCGTCGCCATCAGGTTCCTCCTTGCGAATGATCCTCCGGTCCGGATCGCAACAGCCGCCCGGCGCCCAGAACCCGATCGCCCTCGTAGAGCACCAGGCCCTGACCCGGCGCCGCACCGTGGACCGGAGCGGCCAGGTCCACTTCCAGATGTTCACCTCGTCGGCGCCACTCCGCCACCGGCGCGCCCTCGTGCCGGTGCCGCACCCTGGCGACGAGACCCGACGCGCCGTTGCCAGGCCCGGACTCCGGCAAGCCTGCCACCGCCGCCGTGAACCGGTCGCATCGCAAACGCCGGACCGCCAGCTTCTCCCGCGTACCGACGACGAGCCGGTTCGCCGCGGGATCGAGCGCCAGCACGTAGAGCGGTTCGGGATGGGCCACCCCCAGCCCCCGTCGCTGTCCGACAGTGTAGTGGATCAATCCGCGGTGCCGTCCGAGGACGTTGCCGTCGAGGTCGGTGATCGGTCCCGGCCCGCCGGTGTCGCCGTCGAAGAGGAACGTGCGGTCGCCGTCCGGCACGAAGCAGATCTCCTGGCTCTCGGGTTTCTCCGCCACCGCCATGCCCAGCGCCCGCGCCGCCGCCCGCACCTTCGGCTTGGTCGACCAGCCCAGCGGAAACACCACGCGCGGCCAGAGTTCCCGCGGCACCCGCGCCAGGAAGTACGACTGGTCCTTCTGCGTATCCAGGCCGCGCCAGAGATCCGCCCCGCCGCACCCGTCCGGACGGGTGCGGGCATAGTGACCGGTCGCCACGTAGCGGCAGCCCTGCTGGTCGGCCAGGCGCACCAGTTCGGGGAAACGGACGGCGCTGTTGCAGGCCAGGCAGGGATTCGGCGTGCGGGCCGCCGCGTACTCGGCGACGAAGGGCTCGATCACCTGCTCGCGGAACGGCGCCGAGACGTCGTGCACCCAGTGGCGGGCGCCGAAACGGCGGGCCAGCCGCCGCGCGTCCTCGATCGCGTCGAGCGAACAGCAGGTCTTGGCGCCCGGGTCGTCCGCCTGGTCCGCGTAGCAGAAGTTCTTGAACGTGACGGTGAGGACCTCGCAGTCCAGTTCGCGCAGCAACGCCAGACTCAGCGCGCTGTCGAGACCACCGCTGATCGCCAGCAGCACGGACGCGCCAGGCTCCAGAGCCCGGCGCAGGTCATCGTGAATGCGAAGCGGAAAGGTCATGGCCACAATCTATCGCGGGTGGCAGCGTGGCGCCGTCAGCTCTGCTTCCGCACCTCGGCAGCCTCGATCTCCATGAGATCGCGGATGATCTTCATGTTGTCGCGGGACCGGTCGCCGATATCGCCGTCGGGGTCGAATTTCACGGCCAGTTCGAATTCCGTGAGCGCCTCGCGGTAGATCTTCTGGGTCGCGAAAAGGATGGCCAGATTGTAGTGCGCCAACGAACTGTGGGCGTCGTGCTCCAGCACCGCCAGGTACTCGTTCATGGCCGCCTCGAAGTTGTTCTGACGCTTGTGCAGCGAGCCGAGATTGCAGCGCGCCTTTTCGTCGTACGGCCGGATCGACAGCGCCTTCTCGTACATGTCCCGGGCGTTGGCGACGCGCACCTCGCGCTCGCTGCGCGCGGCCATCATATCGGCGCGGTCATCCCACAGCGAACCCAGGTTGACGTAGGCCTCGACGAAGGTCGAATCCCTGGCCACGGCCGATTCGAACCAGATCTGGGCGGAATCCAGGTTGACCGAGGCGAAGTCGTCGTTCCAGCCGTGGATGCGGGCCGATTCGGCCGCCGCGGAGTAGAAGACGTTGCCCAGTTCGTAGCAGGCGTACGCCGCGGCGGGCATCGGTCCGTCCGCGAGTATTCGAAGCGTGTCCACGGCCGCCGTGCGGGGCATCGACTCGATGTGGGTGACGAAGCGATCGAGTTCGCTCTGCGGAACGTCCTTGTTGCAGGCCGACAGCAGGGTCGCCAGAACCACGACGGTCATCAGCAGGATGGCGGGAATGCGACGCAAGAGTATCATCCTCCGGCTCGAGTTCGCGTGACGGGCGCCTGAACGCCTAGAATACTAAGGGCTCGAGGCCGATGATGGAAACCCCCAGCCTCAGGGACTTGCTTTCCACGCCGTTGTCCGCGGCGTTGCCCGCCCACAGATACGACAACGAGAAGTCGATCCGACCGAGACGGTTGCGGAACGGAATCCCCGTGCCCACGCTGATCATCTGTTCGTCCACGTCGGCGCCGCCCATCGTCTGGGCGGTGCGCCGCATCTGATACCCGAAGCGCAGCGGCATCCGGTAGCCGCGCGAGTGCGCCGCGAACTCACCGGGGCGCTCGAAGCCGGCCGAGACGGTCCACTCGTCGTTCATGACGGACTCCCAGTCGGGATAACCCGTCAACTCGCCGTAGCGCGCCATCTGGCCGTCGACGCCCACGCGCCAGTCGGCGGGCAGCCGCACCATGACGCCGGCGCGATACTCGTCCGGCATGGTCAGGTCGAAGTGGTCGTATGTCCTGGCGCCGACGCCGCCCAGGCTGAGTTCGCGGTCCATGGCAAGATCGTAACCGGGTGTGAACGACGCGCCCAGATGCACGAACCGCAGGCCGTCCCAGAGCGCGGACATGGTCACGCTGGTGCCGCCGAGTTCGTCCCGCCGCGTGCTGGTGTTGCTCAGGTAATACGTGTTGAGCGGATCGGTGAACACCTGCGTGACTGCGTTGTTCACGGATCCACGCACGAAGTTCAAGGTCGCCCCCAGCGCCAGCCCGTCCATGGGGCGCCACGCCAGACCCACCGGAATCTGGTAGAGGGTGCCCTCGCGGTTCTTGCGCTCGTAACCGGACACGGGCTCGCCGAAGTGCTCGAGTTCGAACTCGGTCCGGGTCTCCCACTGCATCGACCGCTTGACGTTGAAACCGGCGTGCAGGATCAGCCGCGCCTTCCGCAGCGGAATCGCCAGCCGCACGTTGGGCAGCATGGTGCGCGTGGTGGTGCGTTCCTCGTCGCCGCCCTCGCTGTCGGTGGATTCGCCGAAGCCGCTGAAGATGATCCCGGCGAACCGCAGGTCCGCCAGCGCGGCCGGATTCCGGGCCCCGGGCGTGGGGGTGTCGCTGTCGGCCGTGTTCCTGCCGCCGCGGCCGGTGTCGCAGGCCGAGCCTGTCTCGACGTTCTGGCCGAGGCCGGTGACCGCGAAGGGACTCTGGGCGTCGGCGCACGAGGCGGCCAGGAGCAGCATCGCCGCCAGAGCAAGGCGCGCGTTCATCGTTGGGCCTCCCCGCCGGTGAGATCGTCGAGGCGGGTATAGGAGACCTCGAGTCGCGGCCGCCGATCCGGATCGGCGCCAGGTCCGAAGAAGACCCACTTGCTGAACCAGAAGTCGGGATCGGGGTTGGAATTCCAGCCGGTGAAGAAGTACTCGCCGGCGGCCAGCAGGAACCCGCGATCACCGTCGTACGCGTCGTTCAGATAACGCTGCAGCGAGGTGGTGACGTTGAACTTCAGCTCGTGGTCCTCGATATGCTCGGGCTCCCACAAGCCGCTTCCGGCGAGGAAATAGATCTCGGGCTCGATATCCGCCAGTTCGACACGGGTGATCCCCGTCGGGGCGAACTCCGGCGCGATCTCCGAGCAGGTCAGCACGGTCTTGTGTCCCAGGCTGCGTGTGGTGTCGTTGTAGACCACCAGGTTCGCGCGGTTGATGCGCACGTTGTCGGGCAGGGCGTCGAGGTCGAACCGCACCACCGGATACGAACGCAGGTGCGTGCGCACCATGATCTCCCCGTCGGCGCCGGTGTCGGGATCCTCGAGTTCGTGCCAGGTGGAGATGTCCGAACGCGGCCCGATGACCAGGTACTGGCGATCCGAAACCCACTCGGCGGGCTGGTCATACAGCAGGATCCGAAGCGCAGGTCCCAGGGTCACGCTCGCATTCTGCGGATCGAGCGTGCTGCCGCCGTGGACCATCTCCTTGCTGGCGAATCCCAGGAGCCCCGGCTGCGATCCCAGGCCCTCGCGGATGACCACCCCGACCTCTTGCCGCTGCTGGAGCCAGTCCGCGACCACGTCCTTGTTGCAGGAGATCACGACATCGCCCTCGAGCACGCCGGGTTCGTTGCCCACGCTGCTGACCGCGCCCGCGGCGAACGCGGGCTCCGCCCCCGGGAAACTGAGCGTGTCGAACGGGGCGTCGAGCTGGTGGACGTCGTAGTACTTGGACGCGCCCAGCCACTCCTTGAGATCCGACGAGTAGGTGGTGTCGCCGGCCGCCGGAGGATTGCCGTGATACGGGTTGTACCACGTCAGCATGGACATACGGATCTCGGCCGAGCCGATATTCTCGGGCGTCAGGTAATCCTGCAGGTAGGCGGAATCCGGATGGTCGAAAACCGAGAAATCGTAGTTGGCCAGGATCGAGGTCGCATCGGCGCCGGTGCCGCCGATGTAGAGCACCTCGGTCTCGTCCAGCGGCGCTCCCGCTTCGGCCACGTCCAGAGCTCCCTGGTGGATGATCTGGTCGATGGTGAGCATCTGCAGGACCGTGTCGATCCCCGTCTCCTCCAGGCCGGCGCCCACGGGATTGGGGTCGTCACTCGTGCATCCGCCGGCAATGGCCAGCATCACGATCGCCGCCAGCATGGCGGCGGTGATCAGGGTCGCCGGGCGTGGCGATGGTCTCGACTTCCAGGTCACGTCCATGTCCTTACTCGCTGGGGCCGACCGGTCGGAAACCGGCGCGGCCCGTGATCTCGAATCCGCACTCGAAGCATGCCGCGGAAGATATATCCGCCGACGGCCGGATGGAAGCATTACCGCGCCGGCGTCGCGGAGTTCCCGCGCCCGACGCCCGGCATCACGAGCCGCCCTGCGGTTTCGCCGCCAGGCTCACGCGTCGGAATCCGCTCTCCTTGATCTGGTCGATGAGGTCGACCACCGCCCCGTGCTCGGCGTGCTCGTCGGCGCGGAGCACGACACGGTCCTCGCCCGAAGCGGCCTGCAACCGGCTGAGCTGCGGCCCGAGGTCCGCCCGCTCCACCGGTTGATCGTTGAGGAACAGCCGACCGTCGCGCGTCAGGTACAGCACCGTGGGTGTGACCGTCAACTCCTCGGCCGTGGACGACCGCGGCAACGAAAGGTCGATCGCGGGCTGGTTCTTGAAGGTACTGGAAACCATGAAGAAGATCAGCAACAGGAACATCACGTCGATCAACGACGTGACGTTGATGATGACTCCTCGACCTCTTTTAGGCGGCACGAAATCCATGTCAGACGGCTCCCGCAGCGGAACCGGAGTCCTGCCGGCGCGCCCGCAGCGTGTCCAGCACCCGCGTGGCGTAGACCTCGATGTCGAAGATGATGCCGTGCGCCCGACCCTCGAGCCAGTTGTGGCCCACCAGCGCCGGGATGCCCACGATCAGGCCCGCCGCCGTGGTGACCATGGCCTCGCTGATGCCGCCGGACAGGACCTCCGGATTGCCCAGTCCGACGTGGGACACGGCTGCGAACACCCGGATCATGCCGACGACCGTTCCCAGCAGGCCGAGCAGCGGCGCCACCGCGGCGATGGTCTCGAGCAGACGCAGGTTGCGGGTCAACCGCACGGCCTCCTGCCGACCGGTTTCCTGCAGGACGTCGCGCGTGATCTCCCATTCGTTGCCCGAATGGTCCAGACCGGCGCGTACGACGTTGGCGAACGGGCCCGGGTGCCGG
>CAZJMO010000226.1:0-4278 GCA_964547085.1 uncultured Fibrobacteraceae bacterium
GATCGTCTCGACCATCAGGATGTGCACGCCGCCGTCGAGCAGCGCGCGCGTCTGATCGGCGTAGGCCGCGGCCAGTTCCTGGAAGGTGATGTTGCGCCAGCCGGGGCGCTCCACGTCGGGCGAGAGGCTCGCTGTGCGCGACGTCGGCGGCAGGCTGCCGATCGCGAAGCGCGGACGATCCGGCGTCTTCGCGGTCCATTTGTCCGCCGCCTCGCGGGCCAGACGCGCGGCCGCGACGTTGATGTCCCGGGTGAGGTGCTCGAGGCCGTAGTCGCGCTGCGAGAGCACCGTGCCGTTGAACGAGTTGGTGGTCACGAAGTCCGACCCGGCCGCGAAGTTGGCTTCGTGGATGCCGCCGATCAGGTCGGGCTGCGTGACGCAGAGCAGGTCGTTATTGCCCTTCAGCTCGGTCGGATGATCGCGCAGCAGGTCGCCGCGGAAGTCGTCCTCGTCCGGGTGCGCGGCCTGGATCATGGTGCCCATGGCCGAGTCCAGCAGGAGGATGCGTTCGGAAGCGAGGCGGTCGAGTTGCGTACGTGTGTCGATCATGATGTCAGAGTTCCTCGACGACCGCGTCCAGCCGCCCGCGCTCGGTGCGCAGGATCCGCCGGATCTGGTCGACATATGCTTGGCCCCGCTGCGAGTAGCCGGCGAGGCCGGCGGCGAGGTCGTAGGCGACAGGTTCGCGGTCCGCCAGACGGGCCTCGCGGCGCAATTGCCGCAAGTCGTCGTAGGCCGCCCCCGCGTTCAGGGTCAAAAGATAGGCGCGGACCGACGACGCCGCGTCCTTGTAGGCGGCCACCGTATGCCTGGACCCCGCAACGCGTCGCTGCGGGACGAGGCCGCCGCCGCTCCAGGTCCAGATGCCGAAGTAGTTGCTGCCTTCGCGCGCGAAACGGCTGGTGCCCCAGCCGGACTCTATCGCCGCCTGCGCCAGCGCCAGGCGCGACGGGATCATGTCGACGCGGTCAAGCAGCACGTTGACGACCGCGACGGGGTCATCTCCCACGGCCAGTTTGTAGCGTCCGGCGAGGTCGGCCAGGAGGGCGTGTTCATGATCCCGCAACGTCAGTCCCGATTGCATGCGACGGGCCACGCGGACGAGCATGCGGCGTTGGCGCATCAGGCGCGCGTTCTCCGCGTCCACCGACGGCGCGAGCCAGTTGAAGAACGCTTCCTTGCGCGCCGACACGCCGGTCATGGAGGCGAAATCCGGCGCCGGTCCGGCCATCGGCATCATCGTCGCTGTCACGGCGGCACCCGATGCCGCTCGCGCCACCGAGGTCGCCGGCACACCGCGATGCCCCAGCAACGCCACACCGACCACGAGCGAAAGCAGACAGCTGCCGATCGCCATGTGACGCCACACTCTCACCGTCTGATCCCTGTTCATTGGCGGAATTCACGACGGCGGCTGCACCGAATCCGGCGGCCGCACGACCTCGAATTTACACCAAGCGGCGGCCGAAGTCATGCACAACACTCGCGCGGCAATGCACGTCTCGGCGGCTTCGGCCGCCCGACGGACTCAGCCGCCGACCCCCGGAACGACCAGACGGTGTTCTCCCGCCGCCTGTCCACGAAAGAGAGCGATGTCCGAACCGCCCCCGCTTGGGTTGGAACAAGGATACCACAACCACTAATCCAAGAGACGGAGGCAAGTCATGACCACCAGCCGGCAGCGGTTCTACGAGATCCGCAGCAACTTTCAAGTCTACGGCGATGACGGTCTGATCGACCGCCTGCTCCGCCTCGAAGAGCACGTCCGCAACCGGCGCGCAAAACTGACGATCGCGCTGGTCCGATGATCCGGCGCTAGCGATCCAGCACATCCACCGACAGCAAGGTCACATCGTCCTGTGGCTGGCCGTCGGGGCACCAATCCTCGATCCGGCGGATCGCCTCGGCCAGGAACTCACCGGGCGGCAGACCGTGGAGTTCGACGAGCGTCTCGAACATTCGCCGCTCGCCAATCTCCTCGTCGTTCTCGTCGATGACCTCGAAGGCACCATCGGTGTAGAGCAGCAAACGCTCGCCCCGCTGCAACCTGACGGACCTCTCGCGATACTCGCAATCCGGCACGACACCGATCGGCAGGCCTCGCGTCAGCGGGCAGATACGCACGCCGGCGCCGGTGATGCGCACCGGCGGCGGATGACCCGCCGCCACGTACCGGAAGGTGTGCGTGCGGAGGTTGAGAATGCCGTAAAGAATGGTGAAGAACTTGCCTGTCACGGGGCCCTCGCCGTAGAGCCGGTTGAGGATCTCGGCGACTGCCGACGGAGCCCTGGGTACGAATCCGGTCGGACTCGCGGTGTCGGCCTCGAAGAGGACCGAGTCCTCCGCCAGGGGTGAAAGCCAGCGGTAAAGAGAGGCCGACAGCAAGGCGGCCGGTACGCCGTGGCCGCAGACGTCCAGGATGTAGAGTCCGACGTGGTCCTCGTCCAGACGCAGGACGTTCAGACCGTCCCCGGCCAGTTCGGAGCAGGGTCGGAACTGCCAGGCGAACTCGAGGCCCGGCACCTGCGGTAGGGTCTCAGGCAGCCAGGCTTTCTGGATAACGGCCGCTTCCTCGAGATCCCGTTGCATCTGCTGGTTGACCGCCCGAAGCCGATCCTCTGCCTGCCGGCGCTGGGTCACGTCCGACTGGATCCCGATGTAGTGGGTCACCTCGCCGCCATCGTCGCGCACCGGAGTGATGGAGAGGCGATTCCAGAACTGTGTGCCGTCCTTGCGCCGGTTGAGGATCTCGACGGTGCAATCCCGCCCCTCCGTCATCGCCTGGCGCATGACCTCCACCGTGTCCTGATCGACATCCTCTCCCTGCAGGAAGTTGCAATTCTTCCCGAGCACGTCCTCGGCCCGGTAGCCGGTCAAACGCACGAAGCCGTCGTTGACGTAGATGAGGGGACGCCCGGGCACCCGCGCATCGGCGATGGTGATGCCCTCGGCCGCCACCGCCAGCGCCCTGTCCTGCAATGCGAGCCAGTCCTGGTGATGGAATTCGGCGTGATTCGATGTCATGCAGATGCCCCGGAGATTCGAAGTGATGATTGCGATTGTCGGTACAAGATACGATCGAATCGCTCGCGGTCGCATTCCGTGCCGTTCGATTGCGTACCTTGGAAATTGATTACGACCCCGATGTGGACTTGCCTGCCTTTTTCCGACATCGCGAGAAGGCTACGATGGGCAGCCCGGAGGTGTTGAGATGAGCTCATCCCACAAGCGCTACAGTCGCAAGTTCAAGCTTGAAGTGATCCGGCGACTGCAGGAGACCGGGCGCATTCAGGCCCAGACGGCCAAGGAACTCGGCGTTACCCCGAACACCCTCAGCCACTGGATGCGCCAGCACCGCGACGAGAAGACCGAGGCGTTCCCCGGTACCGGCAAGCTACTTCGCCTCCACAAACGGGGACGATACCGAGTGATCGCTGCGCGTGTCGGCCAGTACCCGATCGACCTGATGTGCCTCGTGGCCGCACGTACGGTCGTCCGCGGATCGACAAGGAACTGCATCGACGCGGCATCTCCTGCAGCCGGGAGCACGTCGCCCGTCTGATGCGCAAATACGGACGGCGCAGCCGGCACCACAAGCGGCCCGGCTCGAATCCGAGCAGAGTAAGAATGTTGCTTAACTGATGTCGAACATTCTAGGGCAAGATCACCCGCCGTCCCGCACAGCGCTCAGGTCTTCTGCGGCTTCTTCCGCGCCGCCGGAAACAGCACGTTGTTCAGGATGAGCCGGTACCCGGGCGACGTCTTGTACAGATCCAGCACGGTCGGCGGATCCCCCACGCGATGCTGGTAGTCCTCCGGATCGTGCCCGCCCAGGAACGTGAACGTCCCCTGCCCGCGCTTGCCGTGGAGGTACTTGACCTCGTCGGTGCCCTCGACCTTGGCGAGCTGGATCACCGACCGCTTGAGGAAGCGCTCGTGGTAGCCGGTGGTCTGGCCGAGGTAGCCGTTGATCACCGAGACGTGGCACTGCGTGAGCATGGCCGGAACGGGGTCGTACTTGGCGGCGAAGTCGAAGAGGGTGAAGTAGTCGGCCTCGGCGCCGCGCATGCTCGCGTAGTCGCTGGTGTCGAGGTCGGAGAACTCGTAGCGCAGCGGGTTGGTGTAGAGGGCGAAATCCTGGAAGGCGAACGTGGCGTCGTAGTCGGCCTGGGCGCGCCAGTTGGGATCGACGGGCGAGCCGTCCATGGGCGCCGGCACGATGTCGGTCTCGAGGAACGCGAGCGCGATGTCGATGGTGTCGGTGGCCGAGCACATGGC
>CAZJMO010000226.1:4292-4916 GCA_964547085.1 uncultured Fibrobacteraceae bacterium
GGGTTGCCAGACCGTCGGGTAACCCAGCTCGGCGGCCAGCGACTCGTTGAGATTCTGCTGCTCGACGTACCAGGGCTCCAGGCCGAAGCTGACCCAGAACTTGCCGTACTGGCCGGTGAAATCCTCGTGGTGCAGGTGGAGCCAGTCGTACTCGTCGAGCCGGCCGCGCAGCACGTCCACGTCGTAGACCGTCTCGTACGGGACCTCCGCGTAGGTCAGCGCCAGGGTCACCGCGTCGTCCCACGGCTGCTTGTTCGGTGGGGTGTAGACCGCGATCCGCGGCGGCTTCTCCAGCAGGACCTCCTCCATGTTCTCCTGCTGGACGACCTGGTGGATGCGCTGCACGTCCGCGTCGCCGATCGTCTCGACATCGACGCCGAGCAGGCGCGCGTCCATGCGGGCGCGGGCGGTGTCGTGCAGCAGGAAGCTGCCGCCGCGATAGTTCAGCAGCCAGGTCACCTTCTCGCCGGCCTGCAGCGCGTGGAAGGCGTGGCCGTAGGCCTTGAGGTGGTCGGACTGCGAGAGGTCCATGGGCACCAGGAGATACTCCTCGGCCCGGGCACAGGCGACAGTCGCCAAGAGCAGCAACAGGACCAGGGCGCGACGCATCATGGCAGATCCCTC
>CAZJMO010000226.1:4926-6052 GCA_964547085.1 uncultured Fibrobacteraceae bacterium
GCTGGCGGACTTCGGAGACGAAGAGATAGTCCGGGTACTGGACCAGGAGCCGCTCGTACTCGCGGCGCGCGGCTGCGGCGTCGTGCCGATCGGCGGCGAGGATGGCGCCGCGCACATCCATGGCGCGGGCGGCCAGACGACCGTCGGGCTGGTCGAGCACGATGCGCTCGAGTTGCGCCAGCGCCTCGTCGAGTAGACCGGCGTCGCGCTGGAGGCCGGCCAGTTCGAATCGGGCGCGTTCGAGCAACGGTTGTTTCTCGGCGAGGTCGGCCTGGACGGCCGCGCGGGCGATGTAACGCTGCAGCGCCACGCGCTGGGAATCCGGCGCGGCCGCCAGGTCCCACCACACCGCGCGGGCGTAGCGGGCGAGCAGGTCCGGCCCCCCGGTCGGGTTCTGCAGTTCCTCGGCGACGACCAGGCCCAGCTCGAGCGCGTCGTTGGCGTAGGGCGCGGCGGGGTCGTCCAGCGCCACGGCGGCGAAGCGATCGCGCGCGGTGCCGAAATGCCCCTGCGCCAGGTCCAGCCGTGCGAGCAGGAAGTGCGCGTGGCCGGCTGCGGCGCGAAAATCGGTGTCGCGGCCCAGCGCGGTGAGCACCTGCCGACCGCGCGACGTGTCGCGCGCGGCGAGGTAGCACTCGCCCAAAGCCAGCCTCGCCAGCGCCACGCCTTCGAGGGGCAGGTCGAGATCCAACAGCAGGCGTTCCAGACGGACGGCCGCCGCGGGCGCGTCGTGGAGACGGTCACGTGAGAACCGCGCCAGCTCGATCTGCGCCAGGTAGAGATGTTCCGACTCGGGATGCCCCACGCGGACCATCCGGAGCAATTCGCCGAAACGCTGCACGGCGGCCGCCGGGTCGCGGTCCAGCCGGTCGTGCTCGAGCGCGTGCACGAACGTCTCGGCCAGATGGTCGAGAGCGCGATGGTGCAGGCGCACCGGCAGGCCCGGTTGCCGCGCGATCACCGGCAGGATGGTCAGCAGGTACTCGCTGACCGCCGCCTGCTCGCGCTCGTCGATCAGGATGGGGAACTCACGCACCAGCGTGCCCGCGTTGTTCAGCGCCGCGCAGGACGTCCACCGCACGCGCGAAACCGCCCCTGCGAGGGCCCACGCAGCGCCGATAGCGAC
>CAZJMO010000227.1:0-3516 GCA_964547085.1 uncultured Fibrobacteraceae bacterium
GCGGCAGTGTAGCACCCGACCCGCAGGACCGCCAAGCGGTTGTACCGGCGGCGCGCCGGCCGGATCAGCCCAGCCGATTCAGTCCGTTGAGCGCCGCGACGCGATACGCTTCCGCCATCGTCGGATAGTTGAACGTGGTGTTGATGAAGTAGTCGAGCGAGTTGGCGTCGCCCTTCTGCGCCATGATCGCCTGGCCGATGTGCACGATCTCCGCCGCGCCGTCGCCGAAACAGTGGATACCCAGCAACGCCCTGGTCTCGCGGTGGAACAGGATCTTGAGCATGCCCACGGTGCGCCCGGTGATCTGCGCGCGCGCCAGATGCTTGAACATGGCGTGCCCGACCTCGTAGGGCATCTTCTGCTCGGTCAGTTCGCGCTCGTTGAGACCGACCGAACTGATCTCCGGGATGGTGTAGATGCCGGTCGGGATGTCCTTGACCAGCTTGGCCTCGCACCGGCCCTCGGTCAGGTGGGTCGCGGCGATGCGGCCCTGATCGTAGGCGGCGCTGGCGAGGCTCGGATAGCCCACCAGATCGCCGACCGCGTAGACGTGCGGCCGGCTCGTCTGATACACCTCGTTGACCGGGATGCCGCCGCGCGAGTCGGGTTCGATGTCGAGCAACTCGAGGCCCAGCTTGTCGCTGTTGCCGGTGCGGCCGTTGGCCCACAGCAGATACTCACTGCGGATCTTCTTGTTGGAATCCAGGTGCAGCGTGACGCCGCTGTCGTCGGCGTCGATGCCCGAGTACTTCTCGTTGTGGTCCACGCGCACGCCCATCTCGCGCAGATGGTAGGCCAGGGCGTCGATGATCTCGTCGTCGAGGAACGCGAGCAGCTGCGGCCGCGTGTTGACGAGGTTCACCTTCATGCCCAGGCCGCGGAAGATCGACGCGTACTCGCAGCCGATGACCCCCGCGCCGTAGATGGTCAGCGACCGCGGCGTGTCCTGGAGCTTGAGCAGAGTGTCGCTGTCGAGGATCCGCGGATGATCGAAATCGACGTTCGCCGGGCGGTACGGTCGCGAGCCGGTGGCCAGGAAGAAGTGGTCGGCCGAGTAGCTTCGGCACTGCCCGGTGGTCGGCGTCACCTCCACCGTGTGCGTGTCCACGAAGCGGGCGTAGCCGACGATGATGTCGACGTCGTTGCCCTCGTAGAAGCTGCGCCGGAGCTGGACCTGCGCCTCGATCACGGCCTGCGAGTGCCGCAGCAGCGTCTGGTAGTCGGCGTCCTGGAACTTCAGCCAGTTCGGCTTGCGCTGGATGATCTGCCGGAGCGCCTTGCTCGGGATCGTACCCTTGTGGGTGCAGTTGCCGCCGACCTCGAAAAACGCCTCCACCAGCGCCACGCGCTTGCCCGCCTTGGCGCACTTCATGGCCGCACCCTCGCCGCCGGGGCCGCTGCCGATCACGATGACGTCGTAGTCGCGCTGCATGGATCTCGCTTCCTGGTTGTCCGAACCTCGCCCGTGCCGGGGAACAAGGGCGGCCTTCCCGCAAAGCGGCCGACCTCGGTCTCCATGGTACTGAAAGCATCGATGATGCGAAACGGCGGAACCATGATCAATCACGCGCAACGATCGACCGTCATCGGCCGCCGGCGCCGTCGAACAACGGGAAGCAACGGTCGTTTCGTGGTACCATGTCGATGTCATCCAGCGCTGCATACGCCGCCGAGAAAGGTCGCGCCATGGCTCGGTTCCTGCGCCCCCTGTTCGCCCTGATCGCCGTCGGCCTGCTCGTCTCCGTCGGTCGCGCCGATGTGACCGACCGCGAAACCGCAGCGCCGACCGGCCGTATCGTCGTTCAATTCACGCCGGACGCCACGCCCGCAGACCACGCCCGCATCGGCGCCCTGGCCGGGGCCGTGCCGACACCGCACATCGACCGCGCCGTCCTGGCCCGGAACGCCGCCAAGAGCCGAGGCCGATCGGCCGCCCTGGACGCGTTGGCACGTTACGAAAACGTCACGCCGCCGGTGTCCGACCGCGACGCACTGGTCCGTCTGGCGCGCCGCCTGGCCGCCGATCCCGCCGTGACGATCGCCTTCCTCGAGCCCCGCGCCGTCCCCGCCGCCCTGGGCTTCGACGCCTTCACCGGCCGCGGCCCGACCATCGAGTCGTTCACCGCTCCACTTTCCACCAACGACTTCACCGAATATCAGGGCTACATGAGCGACGCGCCCATGGGCATCGGCGCGTGGTCGATCTGGACCCAGCCCGGCGCGCGCGGCGGCACCGTCAGCATCGTCGACATCGAGGGCGCCTGGCTGTGGGACCACGAGGATCTGCCGGTCCCGTTCGTCGACCTCGGCGCCCACGTCGACGACCTTTCCTGGCGCAATCACGGCACCGCGGTGATGGGCGAGATGCGCGGTATGGACAATGCGTACGGCATCGACGGCATCGTGCCCGACTGCGAGGTCGGCAACTCGAGCATCGGCAGCCAATCTGTTTCCGAGGCTCTGCTGAATGCGGCGGCGAACCTCCAGGCCGGCGATGCCGTCCTCATCGAACTGCACGCGCCGGGCCCCAACAGCTTCGAGGACGGCGGCCAGTTCGGCTACGTCCCCATGGAATTCTGGCAGGACAACTTCGACGCCATCCGCGCGCTGACCGACATGGGCATCGTGGTGGTCGAGGCCGCGGGCAACGGGCAGCAGGATCTGGACGACCCCGTCTTCCTGGACCTCTTCGACCGCCAGGTTCGCGACTCGGGCGCCATCATGGTCGGCGCCACGTCCGGCAGTTCGACGACGCCCGCCTGGTTCACCAACCACGGCGCACGCGTCGACCTCTGCGGCTGGGGTCTGAACGTCGCCACGTGCGGCTACGGCGACCTCCAGGAAGGCGACGAGACCGAGTGGTACACGCTGCAGTTCTCGGGCACGAGCAGCGCCTCGCCCATCGTCACCGGCGCCGTGGCCTCGCTCCAGGGCATGAACGAGGCCGCGTTCGGGTTCAGCCTGGACGCCGCCGCGATCCGCGACATCCTGCGACAGACCGGCACCCCGACCGACGGCCCCCAGCTCATCGGCCCCCGCCCCGACCTCGTGGCCGCCTGGGCGCTCGCCTCCCAGGGTGTCGGGCTGGTCTCGGGCACGGTCACCGAGACGCCCGGCGGCGCGCCCGTCGCCGACGCCGCGATCACCGTCCAACCCGCCGGCCAACCGACGCTGAACACCGGCGCCGACGGCGCCTTCCAGCTGACGCTCCTGCCCGGCATCTACGACCTCGAGGTCTCGTCCTACCTCCACGCCGCGCAAACCGAACCCCTCACCGTGATCGCCGGCGCGAACCTCCACGACATCGTCCTGACCCCGCTCGCACTGACGACCGTTTCGGGCGCCGTCATCGACCCCTACCTGCAGCGCCTCGCGGGCGCGGATCTCACGCTGCTCGACGAACCTGTCGCCGCAACGGTCTCCGGCGCCGACGGCGCGTTCGCGTTCGCGCCGGTGCCCGCCACGCTGCCGCGCACGGTCCTGGCCGGCGGCGTTCCCGGCTACGGCGCCGCCTGC
>CAZJMO010000227.1:3526-5998 GCA_964547085.1 uncultured Fibrobacteraceae bacterium
GAACGACCGGACCGACGGCCTGAATGTGGTTCTCTACCCCGTGAGCCACGACTTCGAAACGGACGACGCGGGCTTCACCGCGCAAGGCGGACTATGGCAACGCGGTCGTCCGGCCGAAACGGGTATGGGGCCCGGCGCGGCCTTCGACGGCGAATGGTGCTGGGGCGTCGGACTGGACGGCCTGGGATACCCGGATTCGGCCGACGTCGCGCTCTGGAGCCCGCCGATCACCGACACCACGAACGCCGGCGATCGCCTCTACCTCAGCTTCCACTACTGGTCCGACACCGAACCGGGCTTCGACGGCGTCCACGTGATCCTGAATCCCGACACGGACGCCGTCCCGATCACGCCTTTGAGCGGTTACACCGACATCATGCTCAACGCGCTCGACTTCCAGGGCGGATGGTCCGGCGCGACGGACGGTTGGCGCCCCGCCGTCTTCGACGTGTCGGACGTGCTGGACGCGGCGTCGTGGCGCTTCGCCCTGCGTTTCGCGTCGGACGAGGGCGTCAACGATGTCGGATTCCTCGTCGACGGCGTGACGATCCACGCGGTCAACACCGCGGTCGCCGTCCCGGACGGAAGACTCCCCGGCGCCGCCGCGATGACGGTGGCGGCCTGGCCCAACCCCTTCAACCCACGGGTCAACCTGGCCTGGGAACAGCCGGTCGCCGGCCGCCTCGACCTGACGATCTTCGACCTGCGCGGCCGCCTCGTGCGCCGGATTCTCGACGACGCCGCGGTCCCCGCTCATGGGCAGGTGATCTGGGACGGAACGGACCAGGCCGGTCGCAACGCACCGAGCGGCGTGTACCTCGTGCGGGCCGGCCGTCCGTCGGGACCGAACGCGACCCGCAGGATCACGCTGGCGCGGTGACGCGAGTTCGACCGATCGAGCCCGATCCGTTATATTAGCCGGGCTCGAATTCCCCGAATCCGCGCTCACCAGCAACCGGAGGTCTCCCGTGATCCGACGCTGCCTGCTTCTGTTCGCCCTCGCCGCGCTGGTCGCCGCCGCCGCGCCCGCCGCCGAGCCGCACCCCTTCTCCATCCACGACATGCTCGCCATGCAGCGCATCGGCGATCCGCAGGTCTCCCCCGACGGCGATCTGGTGGTCTTCACCGTCCGCGAGACCGACCTCGAGGCCAACCGCGGCCGCACCGACCTCTGGATCACCGCGCCGGACGGCAAGACCGACCCGCGCCCCCTGACCCGCAGCGAGGCCGGCGAGTGGAACCCGCGCTGGTGCCGCACCGGCCAGGTCCACTTCCTGAGCACCCGTTCCGGCTGCGCGCAGATCTGGTCCATCGACCCCCGCGGCGGCGAGGCCGCGCCGATGACCGACCTGCCCCTGGACATCGTCGCCTTCGAACTCGCGCCCGCGCTGGGCGGTTTCCTGGTCGCCATCGAGGTCTACCCCGGGATGTCGGTCGAGGAAACGGTCGCCCGCGACGCCGACCTGGACGCCGCGCAGACCACCGGCATGATCTACGACGAGCTGATGTTCCGCAGCTGGGACACCTGGGAGGACGGCAAGCGCAGTCACCTGTTCCTGCTGAAGCCCGACGGCGCACTCACCGACCTCATGCCCGATGTCGACGCCGACACGCCCACCAAGCCGTGGGGCGGCATGGAGGAAGTCGCGGTCGCGCCCGACGGCGACGAGGTCCTCTTCACGGCCAAGATCCTGCCGGGCAGCGAGTCCGCCTGGAGCACCGACTGGGACATCTACGCGGTCAAGACCGACGGTTCCGGCACGATGCGCTGCCTCACCGAGGCCAACAAGGCCTGGGATACGGCGCCCGCGTTCTCACCCGACGGCAAGACCGTCGCCTGGCTCGCGATGGACCGTCCCGGCTTCGAGGCCGACCGCTACCACGTCGAGTTGCGCAGCTGGCCCGCGCTGGACAACGCCCGTCGGCTCGAACTGGATTACGACGGCCTCGCGCTGAGTGCGGGCAGCCTGCTCTGGGACGCCAACGGCCGCCATCTGATCGTGACGGCCGGCTATCTCGGCCAGCGTTCGATCTTCAGCATCGACGTGCGCAAGGGCGCCGGCAAGCTCGTGGTGCGCGACGGTTCCAACGGGTCGGTCACCTGGGCCGGCAAGGACCTGCTCTACACCAAGAACCACCTGCAGTCGCCCAACGAGATCTACACCGTCAAGACCAACGGCAAGGATGAGCGCCGCGTCACCGGCCTGAACGACAACGCGCTGGCCGCCTGCCGCATGGGCGAGCCCGAGCAGTTCACGTTCACCGGCTGGAACGGCGAGACGGTCTACGCCTACCTGGTCAAGCCCTTCGACTGGACCGCGGAAAAGGCCGCCGCCGGCCAGACGTGGCCCGTCACTTTCCTGGTCCACGGCGGTCCGCAGGGCAGCTTCGGCAACGACTTCCACTACCGCTGGAACCCGCAGGCCTACGTGGGCGCCGGCTTCTGCACCGTCGCCGTCGACTTCCACGGCT
>CAZJMO010000228.1:0-423 GCA_964547085.1 uncultured Fibrobacteraceae bacterium
GATGGCCGCGCAGTTCGAATCCTTCGTCTACCCCCTGATCATCAGGTTCACGGTGCCGCTGGCGCTGACCGGCGCGATCTACGGGCTGAAGATCACGGGCACGCCGTTGAGCGTGATCGCCGTGATCGGCGCGATCATGCTGGCCGGCATCGTGGTGAACAACGGCATCGTCCTGGTGGACCGCATCAACCAGCTGCGCAAGCGGCTGGGCCTCTACGAGGCGGTGCTGCAGTCCGGCCAGGAGCGTTTCCGGCCGATCATCATGACCACCTCGACCACCGTCCTGGGCCTGCTGCCGATGGCCCTCGGCCTGGGCGAGGGCGCCGAGCTGCGGACGCCCCTGGCGGTGACCGTCATCTTCGGGCTCCTGCTGGCCACCCTCTTGACCCTGGTCGTCGTACCGGTGATCGACACGCTGATCAC
>CAZJMO010000228.1:455-5172 GCA_964547085.1 uncultured Fibrobacteraceae bacterium
GGTATCACCCGTCAGACTATGCATAACAAGATAAAAAAGTACAGACTATGATAACTGCGACGTCCGGTCAGCCTGACCATGGCCCTGGCCACCGTTCTCGTGCTCGGCGGCATCTCCGTGATGCGGCTGCCGCTGGATTTCCTGCCCCGCATGGAAATGCCGTTCATCGGCGTGGTGGTTCCCCTGCAGAACGGGATCCCGAGCCAGGTGGAGAAGGACATCGTCCAGCCGATCGAGGAGATCCTGGCCACCCTGGGCGGGATCAACGACCTGTTCAGCTACAGCGACGCCGACCAGGCCTTCGTCGGGGTGCAATTCGATTTCAGCCGCAACGTGAACGTGCTGCGCATGGAGGTGAAGGAGAAGATCGACCAGATCCGGGGCGATCTGCCGGACGACGTGCGCCAGATCCTCCTGCTGACCTTCAACACGAGCGACATCCCGATCATCGAGGGACGGATCTCCGCCAAGGGGCGCGACCTGTCCGGCAGCTGGGATCTCCTGGACCAGAAGGTGATCGCGCCGCTGCAGCGCATCCCGGGCGTGGGACAGGTGAATATCGACGGCATCCTGCCGACCCAGGCGTCTGTCTATCTCAGCTTCGACAAGATCCTCGAGCACAACGTGGACGTCAGCCGGCTCTTCCGCGAGCTCTCGGCGGCCAACGTGGAGCTGAGCGTGGGCGCCGTGACGGACGACGGCATGCGCTACGACATGCGTACGGTCAGCGGCCTGCACGGGGTCGAGGCCCTGCGCGAGCTGCCGATCGACGAACGCGGCCTGCGCCTGCGGGACGTGGCCGACGTGGTCTACGGCGCGCCGGCGCTGACCTACGGCCGCCACCTGAACGGCGAGCCGGCGATCGCCTTCTGGGTGCAGAAGGCGTCGGGCTACAACACCGTGGACGTCTGCGAGCAGATCGAGGAGGAGCTGGACCGCATCAACCTGGATCCCTCGCTGCGCGGCATCGACAGCATCCCCTTCTTCAACCAGGCGCAGCAGATCACCGATTCCCTGAAATCCCTGCTGCAGAGCGGACTCATCGGTTCGCTGCTGGCCGTGTTCATCCTCTACGTCTTCTTGAGACGCGTCAGCATGACCCTGGTCGTGTCCATCGCCATCCCGCTGTCGATCCTCGGCACGATGATCTTCATGTACCTGACCGACCGCTCCCTGAACGTGCTGAGCATGATGGGCCTGATGCTGGGCGTCGGCATGCTGGTGGACAACGCGGTCGTGGTCCTGGAATCGATCCACCGCAAGCAGCGCGAGGGCTATTCGCCGATCCAGGCCGCGATGCGCGGAACCCGAGAGGTCGGGCGCGCGATCGCCGCCTCGACCCTGACCACGATCATCGTCTTCGCGCCGATCATCGTGTCGAAGGACGACGAGATGGGCGTCTGGCTGGGCGAGGTCGGGATCACGATCAGCGTGACCCTGATCCTGTCGCTCCTGGTCAGCCTGACCCTGATCCCCGCGCTTTCGGTGCGCATGACCCGTCGCGAGGAATCGATGATCGAGAACGGATGGCTGGCCAAGCTGCGCAAGCGGTACCTGCGCCTGCTGGGCTGGACGGCGATCCGCCATCCGCTGCTGACGGCCCTGGCCATCGTGCCGATCGTCCTGGTGATCACCGGCGTGATGATGAAGGTGACGGACTTCAAGCCCGAGGACTTCGGGGATCGCGGCCTGCGCCGCGAGAGCATCTATATCGACTTCAACTTCAGCGACAGCGTGGACAAGTACCGGGCCGAGGAGTACATCGAGGTCGTGGAGGCCTACATCGAGACGCGCCGCGAGGAGCTGGGGATCGAATACGTCTACGCCTGGTACGCGGCGGACGACGCGGCGATCTCGCTCTTCTTCGAGGACGGCGTGGTCTCCGACGATTTCTACAGGGAGTTGCGCGAGGACCTGCGCGAGAACCTTCCGGTCCAGGCCGGGCTCGATTACCGCTTCGGCAACGAGGAGGGCCAGGGATCGGGCGTGAAGACCTTCTCGGTCACGCTCTTCGGCGAGGATACCGAGCTGTTGATGGAGATGGCGGAGACGGCCAAGGAGGTGCTCTCCTCCCTGGAGGGCGTATCGGACCTGCGGGGCGAGGACGAGGACGGCAACCGCGAGATCCTGGTCCGCGTGGACAACGAGGCCGCCGGCCGCTTCGGGGTGAACGCGGCGGGCATCAGCCAGATCATGGGCCTGACCTACCGCGGCGTCCAGCTGCCGCGCCTGAACACCGGCGACAAGGAGATCGACATGGTCGTCTCCCTGGAGCCGAGCGATCGCGAGTCGATCGAGAACCTCTCGATCCTGCCGGTCGGGGAGTTCGAGGGACGGATGGTGCGGCTGGGACAGGTGGCGGATTTCACGTTCGGGAGCAGTCCCCAGCGGATCCGCCGGCACAACCAGAAGTCGGGCGTCACGGTGCACGGAACCTACGACGGCGACAACATGGACGGCCTGTTGAAGAAGATCCGCATCCTGATGAACAACATGGAGATGCCGCTGGGATACGACTGGGATTTCGGATCCCGGATCCGCGAGGCCCAGCGGGAGCAGAGCACCATGGGCGCCAACATGCTCCTGGCCCTGGCCTGCGTCTTCTTCGTGATGGCCAGCCTCTTCGAATCGCTGCTGCATCCGCTGGTGGTGATGTCATGCGTGCCGTTTGCCTCGGTCGGGGTCTTCTGGATCATGATGGCCACGGGCACGCCCTTCAATCTCATGGCGATGATCGGCATCGTCATCCTTATCGGGATCGTGGTGAACAACGGAATCGTGCTGGTGGACCATATCAACACCCACCGGCGCGGTGGCATCGGGATCGAGGACGCGATAATGGCAGCATGCGGGCAACGCCTGCGTCCCATCCTGATGACGGCCGGCACCACGATCCTGGGCCTCCTGCCCCTGGCGCTGTTCACGAACGCCCACGTGGCGGACGCCCAGTACTATCCCATGGCGCGGGCGATCATCGGCGGCCTGGCGTCGAGCACCCTGCTGACCTTGATCGTGCTGCCCACCTACTACCTGATCGCCAACCGCTACGCCGACGCCTTCCAGGGCTTCCTGGGCCGCTTGAAAAAGGGCCGGACGCGGGGCGAATAAGCGTATAGCCGTCGATTTCCCTGCCGATTACAGTACGGAATATCGCTTACGCCGGGCCGCTTCGGCGGCCCGGCCCGGTCCATGTCCGCGGTGAAGGAACATGTCATGAGCCTGGATTCCGCAACGGCGTCGACATCGGAAAACGCGTGCGCGGGGCAACCGGCCCGAGGATTCGATCCCTCGGTCCTGGGCCTCCTGCCGATGATGATCTACGTCACGGACCTGGATCACAACCTGCTCTACCTGAATCACGCCGGATCATGCGGGAGCCCCGAGGACTACCTGGGGTCCAACGTTTTCGACCTGATCCATCCCGACGACCGGGACGAGGCGCGCGCGAGATCTGCGGCGGCTTGCAGAAGGCGGTCGTCCATCCCCTGGCCGAGGCGGACGGGATCAAGGGCTTCGCGGTGGTGATCACCGATGTCGCCGAGCAGGAGGAGACCGATCGGAAGCGGGAGCGGGCCGAGCAGGAGACCGAATTGCGGCACAGGCGCTTCAGGGCCCTGACCGAACAGTCGTCCGAGCTCATCTCGATCGTCGACGCCGACGGCAAGTTCATCTACTACAACCCCTCGCACGTCCGCCGGCTGGGCTATGCCGACGCCGACCTGGAACGCGCCGGCCTCCTGAAACTCGTGCATACGGACGATCGCGACCTGGTCTTCAGGTACGTCCGAATGGCGGCCAACGCCCCCGGCACCGACTTCAAGCTTCCCGCGGTCCGGCTGCGGCGCGTCGACGGAAGCTGGATCACGGTGGAGACGATCGTCAACGACCTGCGCCACGTGGACGGCATCCGCGGATTCGTGGTTTCCGGCCGGGACGTCACCGATCGCCTGCGGGCGGAGACGGACGTCCGGAACTTCAAGACCATCTCCGACCGGGCCAACTACGGCGCGATGATCACCGACCTGGACGGCGTCATCCTCTACGCGAACGAGGCCATGGCCCGGATGCACGGCCTGCAGGTCGAGGATGTCCCGGGATGCGACCAGTCGATCTTCCATTCCGGACCGCAGCTGGCGAGCGTCGGCGAATTGCAGCAGATGCTGCTCGTGGACGGGGCCTATACGGCGAAGGAGATATGGCACACGGCCGCGGGCGGGCGGAAGTTCCCGACGCTGATGAACGGCACCGTGGTCTGGGACGACGACGGCGGGCCGGGCTTCGTGTCGACCACCGCGATCGACATCACCGAACTGAAGCTGAAGGAGTCCGAGATCCGGAAGCTGAACGAGACCCTGGAGGAACGGGTCGAACAGCGGACGGAGGAACTGCGGGAGGCGCAGGCCCAGCTGGTGGAGGCCGAGAAGATGGCGTCCCTGGGGGGACTGGTCGCGGGCGTCGCCCACGAGATCAACACGCCGGTGGGAGTCGTGGGGACCGCGGCGTCGCATCTCGAGACGCAGACCGAACGCATCGCCGACCTGTTCTCGACCGGCGGGATGAAGAAGTCGGACTTGGCCGAATTCATCGAGACCAGCCGGAAATCCGGGAGCCTCCTGTCCAGCAGCCTGGCGCGGGCGGCGCGCCTGATCCGGGACTTCAAGTCCGTGGCCGTGGATACGTCGCTGGAGGGGCGGCACGTGCTGCGGCTGGAGGATTG
>CAZJMO010000228.1:5182-5988 GCA_964547085.1 uncultured Fibrobacteraceae bacterium
TACATCCAGGCCGGCCCCGGGGGTCTGACCAGCGTGATCGGCAACCTGGTCCGGAATTCGGTGGTCTACGGTTTCGCCGGCCGGAAGCCGGGCCGGATCCGGATCCGGGCGCGCCTGCGGGACGGGCGGATCGAGCTTCTGTACCGGGACGACGGGAACGGCATGGACGCGGACGTCCTTTCCCGCCTCTTCGACCCCTTCTTCACCACGTGTCCGGGCGGGGACAGCACCGGTCTCGGCATGCACATCGTCTACAACCTGATCGTGCACAAGCTGAACGGATCGATCACCTGCGAGAGCCGCCCGGGCGAGGGCGTCGCCTACAGGATCGTGATGCCCCGCGCGGAGATGGAAGGCCCGCACCCCCGGCCGTCCGGCCGCGAGTCCAGGCCCGACGCCGATCAGTAGCCGGCGGCCTGCCCGTCCTTGCGCGATTCCGAGGCCCCGTAATACACGCCCTGCTGCGCATCGAAGCGGATCGCCTGGTAGCCGCCGAAGCTGCCGACGTTCAGCTGGATGCGGTGGCCCATCTCCGACAGGTCGCGCATCACGTCGTAGGCCACGCCGGTCTCCAGGGAGAGGACGCCGCCGTCGGTCATCCGTGCGCCGGTCGGCTCGGAGGAGCGGGTATGAAGGATGCGCGGCGCGTCGCCGGCCTCCTGCAGGTTCATCCCGAAGTCGACCAGGTTGACGATGATCTGAGCGTGGGCCTGGGGCTGGGTGCCGCCGCCCATCACGCCGAAGCTCAGCCAGGGCTTTCCGTCCCGGGTCACGAAGGCCGGGATGATCGTGTGGAAGGGCCGCTT
>CAZJMO010000229.1:0-5978 GCA_964547085.1 uncultured Fibrobacteraceae bacterium
GAGGTCTGGATCAATCCCGAGGGCAAGGACGCGGTCGGGCCGTTCACGCACGGGGCCGAGAAGCACACCCAGATCATGAAGACCGAGGCCCTGAAGCAGGCGCTCGACCACGGCCGCTACGACGCGGTCTTCGGCGGCGCGCGGCGCGACGAGGAGAAGTCGCGGGCCAAGGAGCGGGTCTACAGCTTCCGCAACCGCTTCCACCAGTGGGATCCCAAGAACCAGCGGCCGGAGCTGTGGAATCTCTACAATTCCCGGGTCGAGAAGGGCGAGTCGATCCGCGTCTTCCCGCTGTCGAACTGGACCGAGCTGGACATCTGGCTCTACCTCATGCGCGAGCGCATCCCGATCGTGCCGCTGTACTTCGCGGCCGAGCGGCCGGTGGTCGAGCGCGACGGTACGCTGATCCTGGTGGACGACGACCGCATGCCGCTCGAGGACGGCGAGACGCCCATGATGAAGAAGGTGCGGTTCCGCACGCTGGGCTGCTATCCGCTGACGGGCGCGATCGAGTCGGAGGCCGAGACGATCGAGGAGATCGTGCAGGAGATGCTGCTGGCGACCACGTCCGAGCGCCAGGGCCGGGTGATCGATCACGACGCCGCCGCGTCGATGGAAGACAAGAAGCGCGACGGCTACTTCTAGCGAGGATCATCGATGAACGATCACCACTACCAGGTCCCGGACGAGGAACTGATCCGTCGCGACGTGGCCGCCTACCTCGCCAAGCACGAGCAGAAGGATCTGCTGCGCCTGCTGACGTGCGGTTCGGTGGACGACGGCAAGTCGACGCTGATCGGCCGCCTGCTCTACGACTCCAAGATGATCTACGAGGACCAGCTGGCCGCCGTGAACCGCGACTCCAAGATCCACGGCACCACCGGCGGCGATTTCGACCCCGCGCTGTTGACCGACGGCCTCAAGGCCGAGCGCGAACAGGGCATCACCATCGATGTCGCGTACCGCTATTTCTCCACCGACCAGCGCAAGTTCATCATCGCCGACTGCCCCGGCCACGTGCAATACACGCGCAACATGGCGACCGGCGCATCCACGGCCGACCTCGCCGTCATCCTCATCGACGCCCGCCACGGCGTCAGCACGCAGACCAAGCGCCACAGCTTCATCTGCTCGCTGCTGGGGATCAAGCACGTCGCCGTCGTGATCAACAAGATGGACCTGGTGGACTGGTCGCAGGACGTGTACGACCGCATCCGCGAGGAGTACAACGGCTTCGTCTCGCGCCTCGGTTTCGCCGACATCCACTTCTTCCCGATGTCCGCGCTCCTGGGCGACAACATCGTCGAGCGCGGCGAGCACATGCCCTGGTACGACGGCTCCACGCTCCTGCACCACATGGAGAGCGTGAACATCGCGAGCGACCGCAACCTGATCGACATGCGCTTCCCCGTGCAGTACGTCCTGCGCCCGGACCTGGATTTCCGCGGCTTCGCGGGCACGGTGGCGTCGGGCGTGATCCGCACCGGCGACAAGGTGATGAGCCTGCCGTCGCGCCAGACGTCGCGCGTCAAGGCGCTGCACGTGGCCGACGGCGAGGTCGACGAAGCGTTCTCGCCCATGGCGGTGACCGTGACGCTGGAGGACGAGATCGACGTCTCGCGCGGCAACATGCTGGCGCCGGTGAACAACCTGCCGCAGCTGGGCAACGAGTTCGAGGCCATGGTCGTCTGGATGCACCAGGAGCCGGCGCAGCAGGGGCGCACGTACCTGATCAAGCAGACCACCAACATGGTGCCCGGGCGGCTGTCGGACCTGCGCTACAAGATGGACGTCGACACGCTGCGCAAGGCCGAGGGCGAGGCCGAGACGCTGGACCTCAACGAGTTCGGTCGCGCGCATTTCGTCCTGCACCGCCCCATCGCCTTCGACGCCTACGACAAGAACCGCGCCACCGGCGCCTTCATCATCATCGACCGTTTGACCAACGTGACCGTGGGCGCCGGCATGATCGTCGACCGTCCCGTCCACAAGGGCAACGGCCGGCCCAAGAGCCGCAACATCACCCGCACGCGCGGGCTGGTGTCGCGCCAGGACCGCGAAGCCATGCTCGGCCAGAAGGGCTACACCATCTGGCTGACGGGCCTGAGCGCCAGCGGCAAGTCGACGATCGCGCAGGAAGTGGAGCGGCAGGTGGTCGAAGCGGGCCATCTCTGCTACGTGCTCGACGGCGACAACGTCCGCCACGGCCTCAACCGCGACCTCGGCTTCTCCGCCGACGACCGCACCGAGAACATCCGCCGCATCGCCGAGGTCGCCCGCCTGATGAACGAGGTGGGCGTGATCGTGGTGACGTCGTTCATCAGCCCGTACATCAAGGACCGCCAGGGCGCGCGCGAGATCATCGGCGACGATCATTTCGTCGAGGCGTTCGTGGACACGCCGCTGGAGGTCTGCGAGGCACGCGACCCCAAGGGCCTGTACAAGAAGGTGCGCGCCGGCGAGATCCCGCAGTTCACCGGCATCACCGACCCGTACGAGGCGCCCGAGGAGCCGGATCTCCGGCTGGAGACCGAGGCGCTGAGTGCGGAGGAGAGCGGGGCGGCGGTGGTGGAGTGGTTGCGGGAGCGCGGGGTGCTGGGGGCGGAGACTGGTCGGTAGAATGCGGAGAGCCAGGTCCGCGACGGCGGAACGGGCGGCAAACAGCCCGCGATCAGGTGATCGCGGGCCGTTGCTGTATCCGGACGCGGTGAACGTTATTCAGGAATCCCGAATTGTGTACAGAGTTCGGAATACGACAGATCCTCCAGGGAGCGCTCGCCGAGGCTCTTGGACAGGACCTCCGCCTGACCGCCGGGGACCACGATGTAGCGGAAGTAGACGGAACTGCTGACGTTGGGCGACGTGTTGTCGTGCCCGAACCGTGTGTAGAACATCCGGCCCGGCGCCGGCAGGAAGCTGACCGTGTTGACCTCGAAGCCGGCATACGACGTGTACGGCAACGGCGCGTAGGTCGAGGAGAATTGCATGTAAGCGAAGATGGCGGCCGTGTCCAGGTTTTCCTGCGTCAGGCTAGGCGCGGCGATGTCGTTGACAATCAGCGCGGACCCATCGATTGAGGTATCCCGCCACGTCGTGGAGAAGTTTGTCCACTCGGAGAAGATGACGTTGGCGGTGCCGGGCTCACCTGCGGGACCTTCGGGGCCCATCAGCCCGTCTGCGCCGTCGTCGCCGTCGCTGCAGGCGGTGATCAGGAGAAGTCCGAGGAGAAGGACGAGCAACAGGCGGGCGGTTCTCATGTAGGCACTCCTTCGTTAAGGTCGATGCGGCACTTGAACAATGAGCCTAGGAGATCTACAGAGATTTTCAACTCCTATTCTCAGTGTCATTCCGTCCGGAATCGGCCGGGTTGCCGGTCCACTACCTGTGCGGTTAGCGTGTGTGCATGAGGAACCAACGCCAAACCCACATGGCGATCGCCATCCTCATCGTCGGTGCGCTGGGGACGGCCGGGTACTGCCTCGGGTCGAGCAAGGTGATCAACGTGGACTTCGCCGAGAAACGCGCGCGCATGGTCGAGCGTCAGATCGAGCCGCGGGGCATCCGCGACCCCGAGGTCCTGCACGCCATGGCGACCGTCGAACGACACCTGTTCGTGCCGCTCGAGGTTCGTCACCTCGCCTACGAGGACTACCCGTTGCCGATCGGGTGGGACCAGACGATTTCCCAACCCTACATCGTGGCGCTGATGACCGAGCTGCTGGAGCTGTCGGCCACCGACCGGGTGCTCGAGGTGGGGACGGGGTCGGGCTACCAGGCCGCGGTGTTGGGGGAGATCTGCGCCGCGGTGTTCACGGTGGAGATCGTGCCGGCGCTGGGACGGACGGCGGGGGATGCGCTCAGGGAGATGGGATATCGGAACGTGACCGTGCGCGTGGGGGACGGGTATGCGGGGTGGAAGGAGGAGGCGCCGTTCGACGCGGTGATCGTGACCTGTGCGCCGTCGCATGTGCCGGAGGCGTTGTTGACGCAGCTGGCCGACGGCGGGCGGATGGTGATTCCGGTGGGCGGCGGGATGGCGCAGGAGCTGGTGGTGTTGCGGAAGGTCGGAGAGGACGTGCATGAGAGGGTCGTGGTGCCGGTGCGGTTCGTGCCGATGGTTGGCGAGAGTGGCGGCCGGTATTAAGGTGGCCTCGGTATCACCCGGACAATTGCGAGGAGACCAGAGGATGCTCAGCCACAGAATCCCAATCAAGATCACCATCACCGGAGGAGCCGGCCGCATCGGTTACGCGCTCGCGCAACAGATCGCGGACGGCAGTGTCTTCGGAGCCAAGCAGCCTATCGAATTGACGCTGCTCGAGCTCCCGTCGGGCATGGACAAGCTCCGCGGGATCGCGACCGAGCTGGAAGACTGCGCGTTCCCGTCGCTGCAGAAGCTGACCCTGACGGACGACATCACCGACGCGATGCGCGGCGCCAACTGGGTCGTCCTCGTCGGCGGACGTCCCAGAGGCCCGGGCATGGAGCGCAAGGACCTGATCATGGCCAACGGCCCCATCTTCGTCGATGCCGGCCGCGCGATCAACGCGGTCGCGGCGCCGAACGTCCGCGTGCAGGTGGTGGCCAATCCCTGCAACACCAACTGCCTGATCGCCATGCACAACGCTCCCGACGTGCCGCGCGAGCGCTTCCAGGCCATGATGCGCCTGGACCACAACCGGGCCAGACGCGAACTCGCGCAGCGGATCGGCTGCAGCGTCGGCAGCGTCAAGAAGATGGCGATCTGGGGCAATCACGACCCGACCATGGTCCCCGACTACCTCAACTGCACGGTCGACGGCAAGCCGGTCACGGAGATCATCGACGACCTGGACTGGCTGCGGCACGGCTTCGTGGAAGCGGTCCGCAATCGCGGCAAATTGGTGATCGACCGTCGCGGCAAGTCGTCGGCCATCTCCGCGGCGGTCGCGGTGGTCAGCGGGTTGCGTTCCCTGGTCAATGTGACGCCTTACGACAACTGCTTCACCGCGGGCGTGATCAGTGATGGAAATCCTTACGGCATTCCGGACGGGTTGATCTGCGGTTTCCCCTGCCACTCCAATGGGGAAGGGGACTGGGAAATCGCGCCGGGGTTCCGGATGGATGATGAACTCGAGGCGGCGATCGCCAGGTCCGTGCAGTCGCTTGTCGACGAACGGGAGATGGTCAAAGACCTGCTGATTGGCTGAGTTCTCTCGACAGACTGGATGATCGGGACAGGGTGATCCTGTCCCGATTTGCATTGCCCCACACACCGTCGTTCGCCGCCTGGGATGACGACCGGTTCTGGGGCTATTAGTTTGGTGTCGATTCTTTGACTCTGCTTTTTCAGACCGTTAGGTTACTAAAGTATTCTAACAGGTTAGGTCGGACAGCATATCTGCCCGCTCGACAGACAAGGAGCGATCATGGACAACACCAAGTGTCCGGAAGAAGTCCGGGATTCGATGATCCAAGCGATGGGGCCCGAGATCGGCAATCTGTACTACGAGCTGTGGAATGATCTGGCGTGGACCTATGCCAGGTGGGATGAGTTTGTCGCCTTGTTCGGATCGGGAGAGGAACACCTCCAGTGGATGAACACCGTCGCACCGCGGTGCTTCTACCAGATCCAGACCGCCATGTGGCGCGACATCCTCGTGCAGATCTGCTGCCTCTCGAACTGTCCCATGACGTCGGGCAAGACCAACACGTCCGTTCAGGCGCTCGACGAACTTCTGGATAAAGATGCCCTCGGTGCGCGGTACGCCGTCCTGGTCGCCGACGCGCTGTCGAGTTGCCGCTTCGCCTGCGAGTGCCGCGACCGCGCCTGTGCCGACCGCGACCAGCCGGCGGCGCGGGAACATCATACCGAGCCGTTGACCGACAAGAGGCGAAGCAACGTGGAGGGTGCGCTTTCGGCCGTCGCCGAGGTGCTGAACTTCGTGCAGATGCACTATGTCGGGACGAAGACGTTGTTCGAGGAATCGCGGAAGTGG
>CAZJMO010000230.1:0-4288 GCA_964547085.1 uncultured Fibrobacteraceae bacterium
GAAACCGGGTCTACCTGGCGCCCGGCTGCAAGGTGATCGGACCGCTGCACCTGGCCGACGGCACGGTCGTCGGCGCCAACGCGGTCGTCACCAGGAGCACGGAGGAGAACGACGTTGTGGCCGGCGTGCCCGCCAAGGTCATCAGCCACAAGGGCAGCGCCGATTTCATCAAGATCTAGCCGGGCCGGAGTTGAGGACAGGAGGCCACCGTTGGAGGAATTCGCCCGCAAGTTGAGGGGCTTCGTCAAGCAGTGCAATCAGGCGCTCGTCCCGCACCTGCGCCAGTTCCTGCGGTTCCTGGCGCTGCCCTACTGCTACTTCTTCCTCGTCGACTGGCGGGAATGCTCGGCCTCGCGCCTGCAGGTCGTCCGGGACTTCCTCCACATCTTCTTCGTGCTGCGGAATTTCCCCGACAACTACGCCAGCTGCCGGCTCTTCGAGAAGGACCGGCGGGAATGGCCCTTCTACTTCGGATCCAGCTACAATCCGTTCCAGCGGGGCAAGCTCTGCAAGGTCGTGCAGCCGTTCGAGTACCAGGTCCTCTTCGAGGACAAGGAGGTCTGCCAGCGCCTGTGCCGGGGCGCCGACCTTGCCATCCCCCGCGCGTGCGGCGTCCTGGATCCGGCGCGGCCGCTTCCCGAACAGGTCCACGACCTCTGCGCCGGCGCGGGCGGACATCCGCTGATCGCCAAGCCGGTGACGGGGAACTCGGGCCGGGGCATCTTCCTCATCGAGGATTCCGGCGAGGGTCCCCGCATCCGGCAGGACGGCCGGACGCGGGACGTCGCGGACTTCGCGATCAAGGAGCGCTTCCTGGTCCAGGAAATCATCGAGCAGCATCCGGACATGGCCCGCATCTATCCCCACTCGGTCAATTCGCTGCGCGTCCTGACGCTGCTGATGCCGGACTCCAGCCCCCGGGTCATCAGTTCGCTGATCCGCTTCGGCACCGGGCGCGCCTTCATCGACAACTGGAGCGCCGGCGGTCTGGCCGTCGGGGTCGATCTGGAATCCGGGCGCCTGATGCCCGCCGGCCACGACAAGAAGGGCCGGCGCTACGACCGCCATCCCGACTCCGGAATCGTCCTGGAGAGCTTCACCGTTCCGCTGTGGGACGAGGTCCGGGATCTCGCCCTGGCCGCCCAGGCGGCGTTCCCCTACTACCGGCTGCTGGGTCATGACATCGCCGTCACGGCGAACGGCCCGACCCTGTTCGAGATCAACGCCTTCCCCGACCTCGTCATGCAGGAGCAGAACTCGGGACCGCTGCTGAAAGACCGTGGCGTTTTCAACGCTTTTCGCGATTATGACCTGCTGATTTGCGAGCCACAGAAACGATTGCACGGCGACACCGATTGACCCGGCCCGGGATCGCCTGGAGGAACTGGCATGAGTGTTCGGCTTGAATCAGCGGCGTGGCTGCGGCGCGACAGATGGCGCGCGATCCCGGACCACAGGGACGACTCGGGTACCGGTCGGAACGGATGCGGCAAGCTCGGCGACCGGCGTGCGATCTGGATCGCCTGGGAAAAGCAACGCCGAACCACCGAGCTGGCGCGCGGCCTGGGCGTACCTCTGTTCCGTTTCACCTCCCGCGCCCCCGCCCTCGGGCGCTACCTCGTCCTGGCGCAGGCTACGTATCGCGTCCTCCGCGCCGAGCGACCGGACATCCTGATCATCCAGAACCCGAGCCTGATCCTGGCCCTGTTCAGCGTGCTCTGGAGGAGGATCTTCGGCTACACCCTTGTCGTGGACCGTCACACGAATTTCATGATCAACCGGGAGCCGAGCCTGACGCGGACCGTGTTCACCCGGATCAGCGACTTCACCTTGCGACGCAGCGATCTGACCATCGTCACCAACGATCCCCTGGCGGACCTCGTCTCGACCAAGGGCGGACGCGCCTTCGTCCTGCCCGATCGAATTCCGGACATTCCGCCGGACCGGACCTTTCCGCTGGCCGGCGCGCAGAACGTCTGTTTCATCTGCTCGTTCGCCAACGACGAACCATACGAGGAGGTCGTCCGGATCGCCGACGCGCTGCCCCGGGACCTCTGCCTCTACATCACCGGCAATCCCGCCAAGGCCACCTGGTCCGACCGGACGCAGGAAACCATTCGCCACTGTGACAACCTGAAATTCACCGGTTTCCTGTCCGACCGCGACTATCACGGCTTGCTGAACGAAGTGGACGTCATCGTCGACCTGACGACCTTCGACCACTGCCTGGTCTGCGGCGCGTACGAGGCCGCCGCCGTGGGGAAACCCCTGGTGCTGTCTGAAAAGCGAGTCAATCACGACCTGTTCGGAGACTACCCGGTCTACGTACGACCGGACCGAGACAGCATTCTCGACGGCATCAAGCAGGCGCTCAGCGAAGCAGCGGACCGGCGGGGCCGCGCGGCAGCGTTCAAACGCCGGTATGTCGACGAATGGGAACGGCGATTCGCGAACCTGCAGCAAACGGTCACGGACCTCGCCGGATGTTCAGAAAGTGGACATCATGGATGATCCCGGGCCAGATTACCGGCGCCATCTTCTTGCGAAATCCGACCATCGCGGTGTATCGTGGTCCCATCGCCCGACGCACGGCATCGGAATCGAGTCCGCGAAAACACGCGGAACACTGAACTCGGCGCTGTCCTGGCGCGTTTCATTCCGTCGGCGGAGAAGGGGCACATCGCCCTTCTGATCCAGTTCAGGATCGTTGGCGAATTTCTTGCATCACCGCCGACGACAGAGGCCGAATGCATGATCGTCGCCGCAGTGACCGGCAAGGGGCCGGGCAGCGGTGGCATTCCGCGACAGCGGCCCTAAATTGGAGATTTGACCAGTCGGCCGACACCGGACATCCCGACCATGTTGGTATGATTTTTGCGGGAAACCCGGTAGCTTGTATTTGCCCAATTGGTGACCAGGAGGAAATAAATGAGACTCGGCACAACCCCGGCTGGAATCCTAATGGTTGGGATGTTGCTGGTTGCGGGACAGTCTGTTGCTCAACCGCAAATCGAATACATGACCGGAAGCGTCACCGACGGGAGTTCCGTGACGCTGCAGGGCGAGCTGTTCGGACAAAAAGTCCCCGCGGCGCCCCTGCGTTATGACAATTTCCAGAATGGGACCATCGGCGGCGCGCTTCCCACGCAGAGCGAGGGCGGCTGGTACTACCAGGCGGGGACCCGGCAGCCCGCATACTCCAACGCGAGACAACGCCTGGCCGATGACATGTGCGTGCTCCAGGATTACTCCGAGGACTACAACAAGACCATCGGCCTGTTCCGGACGGATGTCGACACCCTCTACATCACCGGCTGGACCTACCGCGACGACTACGCCGGCACCGCCATGAACAGCGAGAACCAGAAGTTGTGGGGAAACTGGGGCAAGTTCAACGTGGAGACCGGCTACGGCATGCCGCAGTGCCGCGTGGACACGTATTTCGCCAACGGCTCCGGCCACATGTACGCGCAGGACGGCAACCAGGACGTGATGTTCAACCAGTCGACCAACGCCTCCATGCTGGACCAGTGGTTCCGCCTGGAGCGGTTCATGGCCATGGGCACCCCCAGCGGCAACAACGGCCACACGTTCGTGAAGGCCAACCTGCAGACCCTCGCGGAGTATCGAGGCAGCCTGTACACGACCGGAGAGCCCTACGACTACTGGGTCCTCGGCCACTATTTCAGCCGAACCAACGGCGCGCTGCTGAGAGTCTACTGGTCCGAGCTCTACGTCGACAACACTCTCGCCCGTATCGAGATGGGCAACGCTCCCACCTGGAACGCCTGTACGCACCGCGAAATCCAGATCCCCTCGGCGTGGGGACAGGATACGGTGACCTTCACCGTGAACCAGGGAACGTTCCTGGACGGCGAGTCCGTGTTCCTGTTCGTGGTGGATGAAAACGACGAGCCGTCCCCCGGTTTCGAGGTGATCGTCGCCGGCGGAAGCGACGAGGACGGGCCCGGCCAGCCGTCAACGGTCCTGCTGCAATAGCCAACGGTCGCCACGGTGATCTGAACCGGACAACGGGTCAAGGGCCGCTTCGAGACGCTTCTAACGCGCGACGGGGCGGCCCAGCACCATGATGGAATACCATGCGAGCATCCGCAGCGGCGGCAGCACCTTGAACAGCCCGGCGTCCACCTTGTCCAGGAAGGACACCGTCGGGAAGAACAGCGGGGTCTTGAGAAAGACCAAGGAACCCAGCGACGTCAAGTGGAAGTAGTAGAACTCGGGTTCGCTGAAATACTTCCGCGCCAACTTGAAGTCCCGCCACACCAAC
>CAZJMO010000230.1:4298-4761 GCA_964547085.1 uncultured Fibrobacteraceae bacterium
GGGCGTCAATGCCCGGAACAGGGCGATGGCTGGATTGTGGCCCAGCGGTTCGGCGAAGACCGCTCGTCCCCCGGGCTTCAGGACCCTCGAAATCTCCTGATAGGATTTCTCCAGGTCCAGATGATGCAGGATCCCCTCACCGATCACCAAGTCGAAGGTGTCGTCGGGGAAGGTCATGTCCTCGGCATCCATCAACAGGTATTCGGCGTTGTCGATTCCCTCGGCCGCGGCCCGTTCGGCGGCCTTGGCGATGCCCACTTCCGAGATGTCGATGCCCACGACATCGGCGCCGCGGCGCGCCATCTCCAGGGAATGGGAACCGACCCCGCAGCCGTATTCCAGGACCTTCAGTCCCGCCACGCCCTCATAGATCAAGGCCTCGTCTTTCCGGTAGCGGCCGCCCGTGATCGAGTAGACCCGGCCCACCGAGAGGCGCCCCTGGCTGGCGTAAACCTGGTCGAAG
>CAZJMO010000230.1:4798-5968 GCA_964547085.1 uncultured Fibrobacteraceae bacterium
TGTTCATGAAACCTCCTGCCCTGGGCTTCTTGACTCCCGGCGAACGGCGCCCGGGAAATGGACCGTGGTCGAATTCACCAAAACAAACCTCAGGGTAATTGCCCTTACGCATTCCTGCGATTGGGGCTAAAATTAGTGGGCCGGAGCCGCTCGGTCCGGTGTCGGGACCGGCTACTCGATAGGCTTCGAAGCCTTGGCCAGCCCCGGAACATCGGTCACGGAAACGGCTTCTATCGAGAGGGTATCCCCCTTGGTGACATCGCAGGAACCGCGTCCCTACCACTTGGGCAAGTCACGCTACCAACCTCCGATGCCTGTCTTCCTGTTCTTTCTATTGTACACCATCTCGGTGTACACCGCCCTAGGGGAACGGGTCGCCTTGCTGAGCGCCGTTCGGCACGAGTTGCTGATGGGTTTCGTCCTGTCGGCGAGCTGCATCCTGCTGTTGACCAGCAACCCGATTCCCCTCAAGACGCACCGGGTGATCGTGACCGCCATCATCCTGCTGTTCGTGGCGATGCTGACCCAGATCCCATTCGCCCTGGACCAGTCTCAGGCATGGCCTACGTTTTTTGATAAAGTATTCAAGCAGGCCCTGTTCGCCATGTTTATCGTCACCCTGGTCCGGACACCGAAACACCTGAAATGGTTCATGTGCGCCTTCCTGTTCTCGCTGTTCTACATCTACCAGGAATCCGTTTACGGCCTCATCACCGGCGGGCTGGTGTGGTACAACCAGGGTATCAGCCGGCTGCACGGAGCGGTCGCGATCTACGGCCACGCCAACGGGATCAGCCGGATCGCCGTGACGTGCCTCCCGTTCCTGGTCTTCCTGATCCCCATCCTGCCCGCGGTCATCGGGATCGTGCGCGGCATCTACCGCCGGCGCAAGTACCTGCCGCCCAAGATCGGCGTGGAAGGCGTCGGCATCAAGCGCGGCCTCACCGCCGTGGAAGCCGCCGTCCTCCTTGAGCAGCCCCTCGATAAAATCGTCACCATGATCCTCTTCTCTGTCATTAAGAAAGGCGCTGCCACCGTCATCACCCAGGACCCCCTCAAGCTGGAAGTCGCCGACCCGCTGCCCGAAAAACTGCATACGTATGAAGAAGAATTTCTGGCTGCCTTCAAAGGCGAAGAAAAAGACCGCCGCAAAGTACTCCAGAACATGAT
>CAZJMO010000231.1:0-5954 GCA_964547085.1 uncultured Fibrobacteraceae bacterium
CAGGTAGAGGCCCCAGTAGGTGCCGTTGATGTACAGCGCGGCGTAGTTGGTGCGCACGGTTGGCAGACCGACGGCTTCACAGAGTTCGTAGGCGCATTTTTCGCGGACGAACGTGGGGTCCAGGTAGCAGTTGTTCAGGCTCAGCTTGTCCAGGCCGGCGAGCTCCTGCCCGGCGACGAACTCGTCGATGTCCAGCTTGAAGGACTTCTTGTCGCCGTTGTAGGTGTAGCTGCTGTTGCCCTTGAAGCGCACGCCGATGGCGTCGAAATGGGTCGAGCCCCAGTCGAATTCCGCCTCGATGTAGGGAATGTCGTCGTAGTTCTCGTAATTGTCGGTCAACTGGGTCCACCAGTCGGACTGGGCGAAGGTGAGGTGGATCTCATGGACGGCGTCCCCGTCGAAGAGGGGATGCGTTGCCGGGACGAGGGCCGCCATGGCCAAGCCGGGCAGGATGACCGCGGCGAGGATTCCGCGGACGATCGAGGTTGTCTTCATCGGATGGCTCCTTTGCTGGACCAAGGCGTCGGGTGGAACGATCGAAGTCCTCGCCGCTGTTGATGGCGCGGCTGCCGATACGTGGCCGAACGAACCAACTCGCCAATCCTTTCTCAATAAATTGACGAACCAGGATCTTTGACGTGCTCGGGACGCGCGCCTACAATGCGACGATGTCGTGAATGGAATTCGAATCAGCGAAACGATCCCGACGGTCGTGCGTTCTGCTGGGAGCAAGCAACTCGTGAAGATCCCCGACGATGATCTGATGGCCCACGGGGCGCGCGGGGATGACGCGGCGTTTCGGGTGCTCGTCGAGCGTTGGCAGACTCCGGTCTTCGCCTTCCTCGTCCGGATGCTCGGATCCCGCGAGGACGCCCAGGATCTCTGTCAGGAGACGTTTTTGCGGATGGTTCGTTCAGCCGACACCTACCAGGCGACGGGGCAGTTCCAGAGCTGGCTCTTTCGGATCGCCGGCAATCTGGCGCGTAGCCGGGCGCGTCGGCGCAAGATCCTGCGCTGGTTCTCGTTCGAGGAACACCATCCGGATCCGCCGTCGACCGAGCCCGACGCGCTGCAGGAACTGGAGATGTCGGAATCGCGGATCGAGGTCCGCGAGGCGATCGCGAGGTTGCCGGATCGCCAGCGGGAAGCGCTGGTGCTGAAACAGTATCAAAATCTCAAGTACAGGGAGATCGCCGACGCCATGGGGCTCTCGGTCAACGCGGTGCAGATGCTCCTGCATCGCGCCATGCAGTCGTTGCGCAAGGATCTGGTCCGTGGAAGGGGAGAGCGATGAACGCGAACGATCATCCCCGCGGGGATATCCTGCAGGCCTATTTCGATGCGGAGCTTCCGGCCGCGGAGGCGGCGGTTGTGACCGACCACTGTCGTGACTGCTCCGACTGCCGCGCGATACTCGCCGATCTGGCGGTTGTGCAGGGACGGCTCGCCGCCGATGCGGCGGAACTGCGAACCGACTCCGTGTGGCCGGATGTCGAAGCGCGGCTCCAGCGGGAGAGGAATCGTCGATTCGGTCCGGCCCTGGCCTTCGGAACCGCATTCGCGTGCGCCGCCGGCGTCGTCCTGGGAATCCTCGTGGGCGAGCCGGCCGGCGATGGCCTGGTCGATCGGGAATCCGACATCTGGACAGCCTCGGACTACTTCTCGTCGGGGAGCCCGTCCTCGTCGTTGCTTGATGTCTATTCCACGGCCTACGCGACAGAAAGGTCGGGCGAGTGATGAAGAGATTCCTGTTCTTGCTGCTTGCGTTGTCCCTCGGCCTCAACGCGGGTCTGCTCTACGTGCGGATCGCGGATCGCCCGCACGATCGTGGCGGTCCGGCCGGCCCGCCGCCTCCGGATCGTCACGGTCCGCAGGAATCGTCCGACGTCGTCATCGAGGAGCACCTGGATGCCATGAGTCAGCATCTGGCTCTGGAAGCGCCGCAGCGGACGGCGATCCACGCCATCCTGACCGATCATCTGCCGACGCTGATGGAGATCCGGCACGAGGCGGACGAGGCCAACCGGCAGATCGCCGAGATCTTCACCGCCCGGCAATTCGACGCCGAACGGTTCGCGGTCCTGACCCGGCAGGTGAGCCTGTCTCGCGCCCGGATGGATTCGGTGTCGTCGGTGATGCTGCTGGAAGAGGCGCAGGTGTTGACGCTCGAGCAGCGGACCATGTTCGCCGAGGTCGCGACCTCGGTCTATCTGAACCCGCCGGGGCAGCAGCCGCCGGACCGGCGAGGCCCCGAACGCCGAGGCCCGGATCGTGGCGGTCCCGAACGCGGCGGTCCCGGACGCTAGACGGAAGGACATACACGATGATCGCTTACGGGCCGGTGCCCTCGCGCCGCCTGGGCCGCAGCCTGGGTGTCAACAACATCCCGCCCAAGGCCTGCACCTCCGCCTGCGCCTATTGCCAGGTCGGGCACACGTTGGACATGTCGCTGGAGCGGCGGGAGTTCTACCCGCCGGAGGAGATCGCGCGCGCGGTGGGCGAGCGGGTGGAGGAGGTCGATCGGCTGGGTGAGGTCGTGGACTACCTGAGCTTCGTGCCGGACGGCGAACCGACGCTGGATATCAATCTGGGGCGGGCGATCGCGCTGTTGCGGCCGCTGGGGCGGAAGATCGCGGTGATCACCAACGCGACGCTGCTGACCCGGCCGGACGTGTGCGAGGAACTGGCGACGGCCGACTGGGTGTCGCTCAAGATCGATGCGGTGGAGGAGGCCGCGTGGCGCCGGGTCAACCACCCGAACAAGGCGCTGTCGCTGCCGGCGATCCTCGAGAGCACGATCGAATTCAAGCGCATGTTCCGCGGCGAGCTGGTGACCGAGACCATGCTTTTGGACGGCGTCAACGACACCGAAGAGCAGGCCACGGCGACGGCCGCGTTCCTGGCCAAACTCGGCCCCGACAAGTCCTACCTCTCGATCCCGACGCGCCCGCCCGCGCTGGACTGGGCCCGGCCGCCGGGCAGCGAGGCGATGGTGCGCTGCCATGAGATCTTTGGGCAGAACGGCGGTGTCGTGGAGTATCTGATGGGCTACGAGGGCAATGAGTTCTCGGCCGCCGGGGATCCGCGGGAAAACCTGCTGGGGATCACCGCGGTGCACCCGATGCGGCGCGACGCGGTGGAGGAGTTGCTGGCCCGGATGGGGGCGGAGTGGGCGCTGGTGGAGGAACTGCTGGCCGACGGCAGTCTGCGGGAAGTGGAGTTCGGCGGGCACGCGTATTATCTGCGGCGGCCGCGGAGGGACTGAGCCAAGACGGCGGACATCCGCCTCACCCCTCGAACGAAACGTCCACCACCTGCCGGATCGTCGATGTCTCCACCTCGAAGAACTCGGCGCGCCTGAATCCGAACATCCCGGCGATGATGTTCGACGGGAACACCTCGACCCGCGTGTTCATCTCGCGCACGTTGGCGTTGTAGTAGCGGCGCGCGCGCTGGATGCGATCCTCGGTTGTGGACAGTTCGTGTTGCAGCGCGAGGAAGTTCTCGCTGGCCTTGAGGTCGGGGTAGGCCTCGGCTACGGCCAGCAGTCGGCGCATCCCGTCCACGAGCGGCTTCTCGTCGGCGGCCTGGTTGCTGGGACTTCCCGTGGAGGCGGCGGCGCGGCTGCGGGCCTCGACGACCAGCCGGAACAGCTCACGCTCGTGCGCGGCGTAACCCTTGACCACCGCCACCAGATTGGGCACCAGGTCGTAGCGACGCTTCAGTTCGGTGTCGATGTCGGACCACGACTCGCGGACGTGCTGGCGGATGCGCACCAGGCTGTTGTAGTTCAGGGCGACCCACAGCAGGATCAGCGCGCCGGCGACGGCGATGATGACGATCGGGCTCAATGCGATCCTCCCTTGAGTTGGTCCAGGACGTCCTGCGGGACGAGGTCGAGCATGGTGCGGGCCACCTTCAGCGCGTCCTGGCAGCGGTCGGCCGTGAGCGCGCCGGAACGGTAGACGGCGATCTCCGCGAACCCGAACTCGATGGTCACCGACGGCGTTTCCAGCAGGTAGTCCATGGTGCGCGGGTGGATGACGTCGTAGGCCCATTTGCGGTCGGACGATGCGACGTGGAAGCGGCGGCTGAACTCGGCAGACTCGAAGTCGATGTCGTCATGGCCGAAGAACTCGCCGACCCGATCGAAGACGTGCTCGCGCCGGATCTGCAGCGGGATCACCGGCGTGTCGGTGTCCAGGAGGATCACGCCGTAGCGGTGGGTCTGGCGGTTCTTGCCGGAGCCGGTGGTGTAGCGGTAGTCGAGGCAGCGCAGCCGTCGGCCGCCGACCTCGCCTTCCAGATGCAGGGATGTGTGCCGGGAATGGCCGCGCGTGAAAAGTTTGAACGCTGGGTACTCGTTCTCCCAGCCGCGACGCTTATCACTCGACATCGTCAGCCGCTTGGCGTTGGCCCACGCGCGCAGTATCCGACGCCGCTTGCGGTCCTGCCTGTAGGCCAGCACGGCTACCGTCACGCCGACGAAGATGAGCAAGACGATGAAGATCGGTTGCATGGTCGCGGGTCCTCCTGCCGAAGCTAGCGGTCGTCCTTGCGCCGGCCGGCGAAGTGCCGGTACAGCAGCCAGGTCGCCACCGTCGCGACCGTGAACAGCGCCACGGGCACGACCCAGGTCCAGAATACGCCGCTCAGCGGCGAGGTCACCGGAAGCGCCTGATTCATTTCGAGTCATCCTTCCGCTGCCGCTTGCGCCAGCTCCACCAGGCGAGCCCCAGTCCGGCGAACGAGGCCAGGTACGCAATGCTCATGCCGATCAGCGTGACCAGTCCGCGATCCATGTCATTCCCCCGTCTCGTTCTGCCAGCGCAGTCGCTGTTCGAGCTGTTTGACGTACCCCGCCTGCTGCGCCTCGTATTCGCTGGAAACCGCGCGCAGCTTGGGGTCGATGACCCAGTAGATGACGCCGGTGCCCAGGACCGCGCCGAGCACCAGCCAGATTCCGCCGGGCTGCATGAGCAGCAGTTGCGTCACGCCGATCATCAACGCCGCGAACACCAACGGCGACAGCACCACCGCGATCCAGTCCTCACGCGTCCAGTCGTCGGCCTGCTCGGGCGTCCACGTACGCCGGATCAACGGTCGGGGCTCCGACGTCTTCGCGGGGGCGTCCTCGATCAGCCCGCGCCGCACCGCTTCGCGATGCACCGGCCCCCACCAGCCGATCGGCCGCGTCATCACGTAGTAGCGCACGAGTTGGTCCATGTTCTCGGGCCGCGTCAGGAGCGTGACCGGCAGGAAGACCAGCGCGCCGAGCGCCAGCAGCAGCCAGAACTGAAGGTAATCGGGCAGCTTGGGGATCACGCCGAACGCCGGCAGCACCCAGACCACGAGCCACGACACGCCCAGGTTGGCCATCCAGCCCGCGAGGTAGCCCCACGCGTTGAACCGCCACCACACCACCTGCAGGATGTTGGGCAGCCAGATGCCGGCCATCATCAGCCACAGCGCGAAGATCAGCCACTGCGTGATCTGCTCCATCATCAGCCCGTAGAAGAACGACCCCACCAGCAGCACGAATGTCGACGCCCGGCCCACCCACACCAGTTCCTTCTCGCTCGCCTCGGGCTTGAGGTAGCGCTGGTAGAGGTCGCGCGTGAAGTAGAGCGCGCCCAGGTTGAGGTGGCTGGAAATGGTCGACAGGTGGATCGCCAGGATCGCGCCGAAGAACACGCCGACCAGGCCCACCGGCAACAACTCGAAACCGAGGCGGAACCAGCCCAGTTCGTAGTCGGCCGCGTCGGCGATGCCCGGCACCATGGAGAAGAACGCCAGGATGCCGGCCGCCCAGAAGCCGTTGCGGATCAGAGTGACCGCGCCGCCGGCCCAGAGGCCGTAGGTCGCGTCGCGCACGGTCCTGGCCGACTGGATGCGCTGCGCCTCGACGTACCAGTCGATGCTGGTGCCCATGCCGAAGCCGCCGATGACCGAGA
>CAZJMO010000232.1:0-5949 GCA_964547085.1 uncultured Fibrobacteraceae bacterium
CCAGCCTTCGAGTTTGTCGAGCAACGAATCAATGTCTTGGTCGACGATCAATGCACCTCTACACGCTGCTGACAGGCAGCCGACAAACGGCGTCCGTGCCGGTCGGCGCCGGTGTCGGCGCACCGGCGGTCGCGGTACCTCGTGATACGGAGGTCGGCTCGTGGGACTGACGCGTCTGGCGCTGCGGCGGCCCGTGACCTTGGCCATGGCCATCGTGACCGTTCTGATCCTGGGCACGGTCGCCGTCATGCGGCTTCGCCTGGACTTCCTGCCCCGCGTGGACTTCCCGTTCATCGCGGTCTACATCCCCTACCAGGGCGGGCTGCCGGAGGAGAACGAACGCCTCATCGTCCGGCCGGTGGAGGAGATCCTGGCCACGCTGGGCGGCGTTCGCTCCATCAACAGCTACAGCGACGCCGACGCCGTGCAGATCGGCGTGGAATTCGAATGGGGCCGCGACGTCAACCTGCTGCGGCTGGAGGTCAAGGAGAAGCTGGACCAGATCCGCGGCGATCTGCCGAGCGATATCCAGCAGATCCTCCTGCTGACTTTCGATTCCAACGACATCCCGGTGATCCAGGGCCGCATCGCCGCGACCGGGCGTGATCTTTCGGTGAGCTGGGATCTGCTGGATCAGCACATCATCGCGCCGTTGCAGCGGATCCCGGGCGTCGGGCGCGTCAACATCGACGGCGTGGCGCCGACCCAGGCGTCGGTCTACCTCCGCTTCGACCGCATCCTCGAGTACGGCGTGGACGTGTCGCAGCTCTTCCGCCGCCTCGAAGCGGCGAGCGTCGAGTTGACCGTTGGCCGGGTCACCGAGCGCGGCCTGCGCTACGACCTGCGCTCGGTGAGCGGCCTGCACTCGGTCGACGACCTGTCCAACCTGCCGGTCGGCGACGGCGGCCTGCGTCTCAAGGATGTGGCCGAGGTCGTCTACGGCGTGCCGTCGCTGACGTACGGACGTCGCCTGAACGGCGAACCCGCGATCGCGTTCTGGATCCAGAAGGGGTCGGGCGCCAACACGGTGGAGGTCTGCCGGGCGGTGGAAGCCGAGCTGGCGCGCATCAACGACGATCCCGAGCTGGATGGTATCCACAGCTTCGCGTTCTTCAACCAGGCCGACGAGATCACGGACTCGCTGCGGGGGCTGCTGCAGGCCGGCGCGGTGGGCTCGCTCCTGGCGATCGTGATCCTGTTGCTTTTCCTGCGTCGGCTGAGTCTGACGCTGGTCACCACGCTGTCCATTCCGCTCTCGATCCTGGGCGCATGCGTCTTCCTGTACCTGACCGGGCGCACGCTCAACGTCCTGACGATGATGGGCCTCATGCTCGGTGTCGGGATGCTGGTGGACAACGCCGTGGTGGTGCTCGAGTCCATCCATCGACATCTGCACGCTGGGCGCACGCCTCTGGTGGCGGCGCTACGGGGGACGCGGGAGGTCGGCAAGGCCGTCGTGGCCTCGACGCTGACCACGGTGATCGTCTTCGCGCCGGTGGTCGTAGGCGGCGACGACGAACTTTCGGTCTGGCTCGGCGAGGTCGGGGCCACGATCAGCGTCACCCTGGTGGTGTCGTTGCTCATCAGCTTGACGGTGATGCCGCTGTTGGCCGCGCGCGTGGCCGGGCGGCACAAGCCGGTGGAACCGCGGTGGCTGATGGGGCTGCGGCGAGGATATCTGGCCATTCTGCGCTGGACGGCGCTGCGTCACCCGCTCGTGACGACCCTGGTCCTGCTGCCGCTGTTGATGGCCGGAACCGTGGCCCTCATGCAGGTGACGGGAATGAAACCGGAAGCGTTCGGCGACGAGGGCGTCCGCCAGCAGAGCTTATACGTCGGCTTCGATTTCGCCGATGCGATCGATTACCGGCTCAGCAGTCGCTACGTCGCCCGGACCGAGGAATACCTCGAATCCCGCCGCGACGATCTGGGCATCCGGGACATCTACTCGTTCTACAGTACGGACGGTGGCGGGGTCACCTTGTTCTTCGAAGACGGCGTGATCGACGACGCGTTCCTGCTGGAACTCCGGAAGGACCTGCGCGAAGGTCTGCCGACCCAGCCCGGGTTGACCTATCGCTTCGGGCGCGAGGACGGCGGCGGCTCGGGTGCGCGGTCGTTCGCGGTGACGATCTACGGCCGCGAGACGGAGGTCTTGCGGGAGGTCGGGGCGATCGTGGAACACCGTCTGTCCGCGCTGCCGGAGGTTGCCGACATCACCAGCGAGAGCGACGACGGGCACGCCGAGGTGCGGGTCCGGGTCTCGCGCGACGACGCCGCCCGCTTCGGGGTCGAACCGGCCGCGGTCGCCGAGATCATGGGATTGACGTATCGAGGCGTACCGTTGCCGCGGCTGCAGATGGCCGACCGTGAGATCGACGTCATCGTGTCGCTGCTGCCGGAGGACCGCGAGTCGCTGGAGAACCTGGCGTTGTTGACGGTGGGAGTCCAGGATGGCCAGCCGGTGCAGTTGCGGCAGGTCGCGGATTTCGAGTTCGGCAGCGGTCCGCAACGGATCTTCCGGCGCGATCAGCGTTCCGGGCTGACCCTGCGGGGCTCGGCCGAGACCGAGGATTTCGAGGCGCTGCTGAGCCAGGTCCGTCAGACGATGGACGAGGTCGACATGCCGCTGGGCTACGGCTGGTCGTTCGGCGACGAGATCCGGCGCGGGCAGCAGCAACAGTCGGAGATGGGGCTGAACATGCTGCTGGCGCTGGTGTGCGTGTTCTTCGTGATGGCGAGTCTCTTCGAGTCGCTGACCCTGCCGCTGGTGGTGATGGCGTGCGTGCCTTTCGCGTCGCTGGGAGTGTTCTGGACGTTGATGGCCACCAGCACGCCGCTGAATCTCATGGCGATGATCGGCATCGTGATATTGATTGGGATCGTGGTCAACAACGGGATCGTGCTGGTGGATCACATCGGTCAGCGCCGCCGGGGAGGTCTCGACGAGCGCGAAGCTTTGCTGGGAGCCTGTGCCGATCGGTTGCGACCTATCCTTATGACGGCCGGGACGACGATCCTCGGACTGCTTCCGTTGGCCCTGTTGAAGGGAACGCACCTCTCAGGACTGGAATACTACCCGATGGCGCGGGCGATTTGTGGCGGTCTTGCCGCAGGGACGCTCTTGACCTTATTGGTGCTTCCGGCGTATTATTGGCTCACGACACGCTGGCTGGCGCGCATGCACGGAGTGGCTCGGGGGGCTCAACATCGCCGGTTCGCGCTGCGGCCACCATCGGATGGCGTGTCGGAAGCATGATCGCATCTGTGCGAATATAGCGTCGTAACACGTGTCATTCAGCACATCGACGGTTGGTTCGGACGCGCTACGGTGTGTCCGGGACTCCTGATAAAGAGTCCTTTCCGGAGCAGTGCGGGAGAATGCTGCCGGTTTGAAATCAGCATTTCCGGTCTGCCCGCTGCCCGCGGGGTCCGTAGAAAGGTAGGAGCCATGTATAAAGCCAGTCCAATGGATCGTGTGGCGATCTTCATCGATGGTGAAAATATTCATTACAGCGCCAAGCATCTGAATATGCGCCTGGACTATCTGAAGCTGTGTCGCCTGCTGGCCGGGGAGCGGCGGCTGGTGCGGTCGTATTTCTATACGGCGGTCAGCTCGCAGAGCGAGGGCAAGATCGATTTCATCAACTTCCTCAAGCTGAACGGCTTCACCGTCGTCACGCGCGAGGTCAAATCCTTCAACGAGCCCGAGGGCGGCGGACGCAGCATTCGCGGCGCGCTGGACATGGAACTGGCGATGGACGTCGTGGGCTTGGCGCCGCAACTGGATTCGGTGATCCTTTGCTCGGGAGACGGAGACTTCTGTCCGCTCATCAACGCCGTGGCCCGGCGCGGCAAGCACGTCGAGGTCTGTGGTCTGCGCGAGATGACCAGCACCGACCTCATCGCCGCGGCGGATGTCTACACCGACCTGGCCAGCCTGAAGGAACGGATCGCGTTGGATCACCAGCCGGCCCCGCGGGAGATCCGCAACGAGATCGAAACCTCGGCAGACGGGTTCGACGATTTCCGGGTTCAGGACACGACCTTCGACTTCTGATTCTCCCGGCGCCCGAACAAAACGGCCGGTCCCTGCGTGGGACCGGCCGTTCGTGTTCGTATCTGTCGTGCTCAGCTCTCGGCGCTCAGGGCCTTGTGGGCTTCGAGCAGCCGATCGAGCTGGCGCTGGGTTGCGGTGTCGCCCTCGTTCGCCGCGATGATCGCCTCGGCGTGCGGGATGGCTTCCGCGATGGTGCGGCACGCCTGTTCGTCGAGAATCTCGAGCATTCGGCGCAGCACGCAGTGGTCGCGGTATTTCGCGAGGTACGTCTCGCAGGTGCGCATCGCCTCGCCGGTGTCGCCGGCGGCGGTTTCCACGTCGCAGAGATTGAGCACGGCGCTGGGATAGTTGGGCTGGATCGTGAGGGCGGTTCGGAGGCTGGTCCGGGCGGTGTCGATGTCGCCGGCCATGAACTGCGCGGCGCCGAGGTTGTTCCAGGCCTCGGGATCCTCGGGGGAGGCGTTCGCTACGGCCTGGAAGTCGGCCGCCGCCGCGTCGAAGTTGTTCTGGCGGAAGCGGGACATGGCCAGATTGAAGCGACAGTTGGGATGGTCCGGCAACAACGCCACCAGACGTTCGAAACTGGTCTCGGCTTCGGCGAAGGCGCCTAGTCCGATGTAGAATGCGCCCAGGTTGTTGTGCCCGACCGGCTCGTCGGGGAAACGCTCGACGACAGCCTCGAATCCGGTACGGGCGGCCTCGAGGTCGCCGTTGGCCAGAGCCTGTCGTGCGGTTTCCACGAGGCTGGTCAGATCGTGGCGGTTGGCATCGAGACTGATCGGATCGGTTCGGGTCGCCGTCATGCCGGTTTCTCCTCGCTACAGATTGGTGTCCAGGGCCGCCGGGAAGGGCCCGCCGCCGGCGATGAGCAATGTGCGTGCCGGTCAAGAAAACGGCTAGGAACGGCCGCTGAGGGCCGGTGAGACCGAACGTGGGAGTACAGGGAAGGCGCCTATGCGACCGATCTGAGGGGCCCGACCGGTACCAAAACGGCCACGATCGGCAGGAATCCCACCGTGGTCGGGGAGCGGAAACGCGACGAAACAAGAAATGTATGTGAAAGCGACGACATTTGACTTGGCCAACTGCGCGTTTGCCCTTATCAATAGGGGCCATTGACCTGCTCGTTGCCACCTGTGCCTGAACGAGGCCCGATTCAGGAGCTGCCATGACTGCGTCTGCCGTCCCGGTGCTGCTCGTCTTGCTGGTTGCCGTGTTGTTCGCGGCCCTTTTTCTGGGGTTGAGCTACTGGCTCGGTCCCCGTCGACGAGACGCCCTGAAGGAGACTCCGTACGAGTGCGGCATACCGGCTCGCGGAACCGTCCAGATCCGCTTCTTCATCCGTTTCTTCCTGGTCGCGCTCTTCTTCCTGCTCTTCGACCTCGAAGCCGTGTTCATCTATCCGTGGGTCCTGACCTTCCGGACGTTCCTCGAGAGCGGTGACGCCGCCTTCGCCCTGGCCGAGATGGGTGTGTTCCTCGGGATCCTGGTCACCGGCCTCGTCTACGTGTGGCGGAAAGGCGGCCTCGAATGGCAGTAGATCTCGCGAATCCCTCCAACCTGCTGACGACGCGGCTGCGCCAGGCGGTCAACTGGGGCCGCAAGTACTCGTTGTGGCCGATTCCATACGGCACGGCGTGTTGCGCGATCGAGTTCATGGCCTCGGTGTCGAGCTATCACGACATCAGCCGCTACGGCGCCGAGTTGGTGCGTTTCTCGCCGCGGCAAAGCGATCTGATGATCGTTGCCGGTACGCTGACCAACAAGATGGCCCCCGCTCTGCGCAAGGTTTATGACCAGATGCCGGAGCCGCGTTGGGTGATCTCCATGGGTTCCTGCGCCAATGGCGGCGGCTATTACCATTACTCCTATTCGGTGGTCCGCGGCGT